>JAFOMV010000123.1 GCA_017418765.1 Ruminococcus sp.
CCGACAGTGCTGTATCTTTCACGGAATATCCTTACCGCTTCAAGAACTTCCTCCTCGTTCATTCCGCAGAATTTATCGAAAGACTCATAAAGCGGAGGGCCGAGGAAACGGTTCATATCATCGGGAATATTACGTCCCATAGCGGTAAGAGCGTGTTTCATGCAGTTGATTATGCCCTCAGCGGAATCTGTAAGAGTTCCGTCAAGATCAAAAAACAGGTATTTGTAGTTGTTTATCACAGTGCTGCTATCTGCTCCTGTAAAGCCTTGTCCTTAGCGATAACGCCGTCAGCCATAGCCTTCTTCTCAGCGGCAAGCTTTTCAGCGAGAGCTTCGTCTGAGACGGCGAGCATCTGGACTGCCAGTACTGCCGCATTTTTAGCTCCGTCGATACCAACAGTAGCAACAGGTACTCCCGGAGGCATCATAACGGTAGCGAGGAGAGCGTCAACACCTTCGAGAGCCTTTGACTTCATAGGTATACCGATAACAGGCAGAGTTGTATGACCTGCAACAACACCTGCAAGGTGAGCAGCCATACCTGCTGCACATATGATAGCACCGAAGCCGTTTGCTCTTGCGTTTGAAGCAAATTCGCAGGCTTCTGCGGGAGTTCTGTGGGCGCTCATTACACGGCATTCAAATTCAACACCGTACTTTTTGAGCTCTGTGAGAGCTGATTTAACAACAGGGAAATCACTGTCGCTTCCCATGATAACTGCAACTTTTTTTGACATTTTCATGTTCTCCTTAATTATATTTCAGTTCTGACTTTTGTTATCTGAGGCAGTAACTGTATTATTTTGCTGAATGGAATTATTCTCCGTGCTGTATCCAACGATGTTTTCGGGATGTTCATTTATGGCAGGATGTTCAGGCTCAGGAGCAGGATAATCAGGAGCATTTACAGTAAAGGCTCCTGATACGGCTTTCAGTTCACCTGCTGAGCTGCCTTTGAATTCGATGACAGCTTTGTATCTGTCGTTCATGCGGCACAGCTTGTCATTATCATCGTGATATGATATCTCGGTATCAGCTGTTACAGCGACAGCGAAATGAGGTGTATCATCATCCGAGCGTGTTGAATACAGAAAAATATCGGGTATGGATAAGAGCCGTTTTGAATCTATCCTTTTTTCGTCAGGAAAAAGCGGATTGAATACAGCGTTGTCAGAGCGTATGATATCATCGAGCACAGACTCATCTTCAGTGAAGGCATATTCAATGTATTTGCCTGCGCTTTCTGCCATTTCTTCAAGCATGGGAACGCTCAGCTTAGAGAGCAGAAGTTTGCTTGTGATATCTATCCTGTAATCTGACGAAAGGGTCTTTCCGCTGAGAACAGCATTTTTCATTATTGAGCCGTTTGAGTTTACGGAGTACACATATGAGCCTTTATCTGTGCTTAGCGTCATATCCTTGTCGCCGATGCTGATATTCTTCCATGACCTGCTGAAAACAGGGGTAAGAGATTCATTATATAAAACGAGTGAACCGTCTGAATGAGCTTTTGCTGTGTAGAAAGAAGTACCGTTGATACTGCGGCGTTCGATACTGTCATAGATAAACGGCACAACAGCGTTTCCCTCGTAATCTATACAGCCGAGCAGCTTGCTTCCCCTGACGGTTTTTTCAGCGATACAAAGTCCGGAATCTGTGAATGTGAGTTTTTCCCATTCAGGCTGGACGATAACTCTTTCACTGCTGTCAGCGATGCCGTAATTGCCGGAAGCGTCACGGAAAAGCATATTACCGTACTGATCGGTCTCAAGTTTTTTTGCTATAGCTGACTGTGCTCCGCCTTCGTAGGTATCCTTTCCCGTATCCGAGAAAAATCGGGTGATAGCAGCTGCCAATACTATCACAATGATGATAAGTGCGGAAAACAGAAGCTTCATATGCTTATTCAATCAAACCGCACCTCCTGTTATCAGTCTTTATTATCTGATACCGGTTCTTCCTTTTTTCTGTTGAGATATATCTCCTCAGTTTCCTTTGTGATGTAGATCGGACGTCTTTTTGTTTCAAGGTAAGTTTTGGAGAGATATTGTCCGAGGACTCCTGTGCTGAAAAGCTGGAGACCGCTGAAAAGGAATATCAGGCAGAGGATAGTAGGATATCCGTCCGGTGAATCATTGAGCCCGAGAAGGCTCTTGATGATGGTTACTATTATGAGAATGAAAGCTATAGCGCACGTGAGTATGCCAAGCATAGAAGCTACAGCAAGGGGAGCAGTCGAGAACGCCATGATGCCTTCAAGGGAATACTTGAAAAGTCCCCAGAATGACCATGAGGTAGTGCCTGCCGGACGTTCGACATTCTCATATTCGATATAGCGGGTATGGAATCCTACCCAGCTGAATATGCCTTTGGAGAAGCGGTTATATTCTGTCATATCGAGGATGGCATCGACCATCTGTCTCGTCATGAATCGGAAATCCTGTGCTCCGTCGACTATTTCGGTCTGAGATATCTTGTTCATTATTTTATAGAAAAGTCTTGCGAAAGCGGAGCGTATCTTTGATTCGCCCTGACGGCTGACACGCCTTGTGGTAGCGCAGTCATACTCACCGTCTTTTACGTAGCTGTACATTTGCGGGAGAAAAGCAGGCGGATGCTGGAGATCGGCGTCCATAACGACTACATAATCGCCCTTTGAGCCTTTGAGTCCGGCGTACATACCTGATTCCTTGCCGAAATTTCTTGAGAAAGAGATGTATCTTACTCTGCTGTCCTTTTCAGCAAGAGAACGGAGTATATCAAGAGTTTTATCCTTTGAACCGTCGTTTATGAAAAGGTATTCAAAGCTGAGTTCAGGGAAGTCTTTTGACATCTGCCCTGTTACTTTGGTTATCTCCTCATAGAACATGGGGAGCACTTCCTGTTCATTATAGCACGGTACTACAACTGAAACGAGTTTCACATTATTCCTCCTTTGAGAAGTTAGGTCTGAATTTCACAAACCAATACACTATTAATAATACAACAAAACTACAGATAATGCAAGAGAAAAATGATTAATTTCTCAATTATTTTTACTGTATTTGAAAATGACATACTTTTTGCATTTAATTTGTGCATTTTAACCACTTAGCGGCAGTAGGGACAAGTGCTGTGAAAGTTGTAGAAGGAATGTCGATATAGGGTAAAATAACAGCTTTTTATGCAAAAATGATAAAGAATATTACTTTGAATGTAAATTTAATGAGCAGAAACTATACACAAAACTATGGTGTTTTTGACGAAAATATCAATAACGATTTGTTATTTTTACCGAAAATTTTAAAATGGGTATAATTTTTCGTGGTATTTTTTTGGAAAGTGTTGATTTTTTTTGATTTATCATGTATAATATGAATGTATGGTAATCGCATATATCAATAATGAAAAGCGGCTCTCATTATACGCCGGGCGTTGCTTTTTGTGCGTGTAACTGCTTTTGTGTCCATTTTCATGTGCTGAGCATGAGTATATGCGAATCGTGAAATCGGCTTTCCGCTGCCGAAAAGCGGGAATGCGGCTGTGTCCGCAAGTTGGGAGAGGATTATGGATATCACGTTAGTATCAGCTTCAAACGGTAAGGAAGTACACGGTACCGATAACGAAAAGAAAACGGGATGCGGTATCAACCTGCTGCGAGGAGAGAATGTAACGGTGTACCGAAGGATCGGACGTATGACCGACCTCAAGGAGATCACCTGTGAGAAATGTAAGGCAAATCTTGCCAAGAAAATTATAAAAGCCGATAAAAAAGAAATGTCACGTTTACTCAAGGAAGAAAAGCAGCGTGAAAGAATGGGCATGGGCGATGAGGGCATCGTTCCTCTCGGAAATACCACAGCAAAGATCACACGTTCACCTGAGCAGATACGTCAGGATGAGCAGCGTGCAAGGTACGGACTTCCTCCGGCAGGAGCACCCGTCCAGCCTGCACCCCAGGCAGCTCCTGTGCAGCCTCAGCCGAAGCCTGAGCCTGTAAAGACTATACCGGGTACAGGCGTTGCGATGGATAACAGTCTTGCCGCATTTGCTATCAATAAGCCTGCAGCTGCTCCCGAGCAGCCTAAGCAGGATGATTTTGCTTCACAGTTTGCTTTCCAGAAGCCTGTTTCTGAGGAAAAGCCTGTACATGACGATTTTCTTGCACAGTTTGCAGTTCCGGCAGATGAAAAAACAGTACAGGAATCCCAGCCGGTCCAGGAAATTCCGGCAGAGCCGACACCCGCACCTGCACCTGCTGCTTCCGCTGTTATAGACAATGTAGACGATATACTTTCTATGTTTTCAGTGGAGAATGTGGCTTCACAGGGCGTTCCGTCCTCACCTGCATTCAGCAATAATCCGAACGTTATAAATACACAGGAAGTTAAAACACCTGCGCCTGATATGGGCAGCGTTGATCAGTGGAATACAAGTTCTGAGCAGTTCTTCGGCGGTTCTCAGCCTCAGACTGTCCCACAGCCGAGCGTACAGCCTGCTGCTCCTGTTATAGAGGATATCCCTGCGCCGGCAGATATTAGTGCTGCTCAGCCGAATGATATCCCCGTACAGCCGTCAGTTCCTGTGATAGAAGATATATCAGTACCGACAGCAGATATCCCGTCGGCAATCGAAGACGCAGTTTTAGAGACAGCTTCATACGACGCAAACGAAAAGCCTGCGGTGCAGGAGCTTGATGATATCATGAGCGCACCTGAGGAACCCGCAGAGAAAGTTGATCTTTACAAAGAGGAAATCATGGATATCAAGGATAACAACGGTGCTGTACAGCAGGGATCTGCTCAGCAGCCTCAGAATACACCTGTACAGCCGCAGACTCAGGCTGCTCCTGTAATTCAGCCGCAGATCATTACAGTACCGCAGCTTGCAGGATACGATCAGAACGGCCAGCCTGTATATAACTACATACAGATGAAAATGACAGGTCTTGATCAGAACGGTCAGCCTGTGTTCGCTCCTGTTGATGGTCAGCCTGTACGTCCTGCTGCATCTGTTCATACAAGGAGCAGTGTGCCTCAGAGACCTGTAACATTCAATCAGGGAGTTCCTAAGGCAAATGTTTCAAAGATCGCTGTAAATCCGCATGCAAAGCAGACTTCACAGGCATTTATCAATGCCATAGCAAGTTCAAAGGAGTATGCAGACAAGAATCTTATCGAGACACAGGGATTGAAGGCAAATACTCCTATCCTTTCATCGGTAGAGGATGTTCTTTCAACTATGGGCGATGATTCGGCAAGACAGAAAATGCTGGCAGAACAGCAGAAGTCACAGCAGCAGAAAACCGTTACATCATTCAATGAGTATAAAGGACCTTCCGCTCAGCAGAACCGCAGACCTGTACCTCCTCAGTTCAGAAATACACCATCTCAGCAGCAGATGAGAGACCCGAGAAATATGACAAAGTCGGAACTGAAGGCTTACAAGAAGCAGGAAAAGATCGAAGCTAAGTTCAAAAAGGAAATGGCTAAGAGAGGCGGTTATTGATCCGCTTAAAGCAAAACCGTCAGGTGATTTTTTGGCGGTGCTGCCTTAAATCAATGAAATCATACAGCGCCGCAAGACCTGAAGCACTGGCTTTGCGGCGCTTAGCGCAATAAACAGAAATGAGGGCACTATCAATGGCAAAGAATGGTATACTTGAAGAACTCAGGAGCAAGCTCGGGGATTCTCCCGAAGAAAACGCTGCTTTTCTGAAAAAAGAGACTGAAAGGTTCATCAAAGAGGGCAACGCTGAAGGCATCGAAGCGGCAGGAACTCTTATTCTTGAGAATATGCCTCAGAGTCAGAAAGACGAGATCGAAAGGCTGACAAGTATTGACGGCAAACCGCTCAATGAGGTGTTTGGTGAGATAACCGATCTTATAAACGAGAAGAAAATATTAGAAGCTAAACCTCTTGCAGAAAAGCTGTATAAGAAGATAATAACAGATTATCCTCAGACTGAAAAATCAAAATTTGTATCACTCAGAAATCCGTTCGAGGATAACTTTTATCAGCTCAGATTCAAGCCTGAACAGGTACTGAACCGTACTCCTTTTGATTTTGCAGAGTATATCACTACCTATGCGTATCTGCTTGTTGAGACGGGTTCGCCTCTTGATGCTATACCTGTGCTTGAAAAGGCAATAGAATACAACCCTGTGGACTGCGGCCCGTATTTTGAACTTGCGGAAGTGTATAAGCTCCTCAAGAACAAAAGACAGGTAATAAACACTACCAAAGAGACTCTTTCCATTGCGTCTTCACCTGTAGCTATCGCAAGATGTTACGCTAATATGGGATATGTGCTTACTGATATGGGCGAGTACGATGATGCTGCGGCTTTCTATACGGCAAGTGTTATGTTCGCACCGCATCCTATGGTGCCGTATGAGATGCAGGCTCTTGCAAATAAGAAGGGCAGCCCTATAGTAAGACCTGAGCGTGAGCAGATAGTTGTTGCGATGAAGAAGTATGACATTGATTTCGGACCCGATCAGGAAGTTGTATCAGTATGTGCACAGCTTTCTGTATATTATCTCGGCGAAAATGACATACCTAATGCGCTTCAGGCTCTGAAAATGACATACAATCTTACACGTGATGAGAAGATCAAAGAGATCATACTCAAATATGATCCCGAAGCTGAGCGCCTTGTTCCAAAGCAGGAACCTGTTGAGGAAGGAAAGCAGGGTATAACTCAGACAATAAATGAGGACAAAAAATAATATTGCAGAGAGGGAGCCTGTCGGACATGATCCGCAGGCTCATTTGGATATTATGTGTAAAAAATATGTAAAAAGTTGGTAAGCTTGATTTTAAACATGGGTAATAATATTTGTCGAATCGGCATAATATATTATATATTATAAATGTATAGGCGGTTATTTGAATGAAAAATGCTGTTTAACGGTCAAAATGCATAAATTAAAGTTACGCTATTTGCAAGAGTTAACAATAATTTAAAATGTACGAAAAAGTTACGCTTAAATGTTGCAATTTCAAAGCAAGTGTGATATAATATTTGTATAAGTTTAACAATCTGCAGCGATGGCACATCATTGCTGTGATTTGTACTGTCTTTAATTTTGAAGATTGTAGAATAATCTGTCTTATCATTTGTTAAATTTACTTATGGTATATAAGTTGGTGAATATTGATAAAAAACGGATGATTATTTATGTCAAAAAAACGATTGAAAAGTAACGATTAAAATGTTATAATTGTTAGTATTAAGGCAGTGAGAAACGATCATTCAAAGTAAATATTTATGGAGGTGGTTTTATGAAGAGTTATTCCTACATCGCTCAGGACGCTAGACATAAGCAGGTCAAGGGCGTTATCAATGCCGAAAACGAACAGGAATTCATGCAGAAAGTCAAGGAAAAGGGCTTGTTCGTCAAGGATTTTACGGAAAGCGCTTCAGGAGACGCAAAGTCGTTGTACAAGTTTAACACTAAGGAGCTTGCATTCTGCTGCAGACAGCTGAGTGCTATGCTTACCTCGGGACTCACTCTTGTAAAAGCGATCGACATTCTGACAAAAGAACAGGAAAACGAAAAGGCAAGAGCAATTTGGCAGGATGTCTACGAAAACGTGCAGAAAGGTGAATCTTTCTCATCCACACTTGAGATGCATTCAGGTTCGTTCCCTGACTTCCTCATCTCAATGGTCGGCGCAGGTGAGACCAGCGGTTCTCTGGATATCATCATGCAGAGAATGTCCGACCACTACGCAAAGGAAAATAAGCTGAAGAATACGATCAAGAGCGCAATGATCTATCCTATGATACTCCTGGGACTCTGTATCGTTATCGTTATCTTCCTCTTTACGAAGATCATGCCGGTATTCCTCGGAATGTACGATGATCCTTCTACCATGCCTTTCCTTACTAAGGTCATGAAGGCTATCAGTGACTTCCTTGTAAACTACTGGTTCATACTTATAGCATTGATAATCGGTCTTGTATTCCTGATAAGATATCTGCTGAAGATACCTGATTTCAGAATGAAGGTCGATCGAATGCTGATAAAGGGACCCGGTTTTGGTCCGCTTGTAACAAAGATCTATACAGGTCGTTTCGCCCGTACACTTTCAAACCTCTATTCAAGTGGTATCCCGATGGTAGAATGTCTCGAAAAATCATCAAAGATACTCGGAAACAGCTACATCGACAAGAAGTTTGAAGGAGTTATCGACGAGGTAAAACAGGGTGAATCACTGTCAGCAGCCATTACAAGAACAGAAGTTTTCGAGCCTATGTTCTGCTCAGTAGTATATGTCGGTGAGGAAGCAGGTGCACTTGATTCCATCCTTGAAAAGACAGCGGATTACTACGAAGAAGAATCAGACTCAGCTGTACAGAGACTTGTTAGTATGGTAGAGCCTATGCTCATCATATTCATGGGTGTTATCATAGCAATGGTCGTTATTGGTATCTACCCTGCACTCTACGGCTCATTCGAAAGCCTCGAAAACGAATAATACGGAAAGGTGGAAAGAACAAATGCTTTCATTTGATATAACCGATAGAAATATACGTGTAGTTAAAGGCGCAGAAGCCAACAACAAGATCAAGATCAGCTCAGCTGCAACTGTAAATGTTGAGGAGGGTCTTATCGTTAACGGACACGTAAGAGATGTTCCCAGCGTTGCAAATCTTATAAACAATGTACGTAAGATGAACAGGATGCCTGACAGGGAAGCGATCGTTTCGATCTCATCCAACCTTACGATCTTTAAGGAAATGATCGTTCCAAAGGCTAAGGGTCAGGATCTCCAGAAGATAGTAAGACTTCAGATGCAGCAGGAACTCAACCTTGATGATTCCTACAGCGTATCTTACATAGTAGTGGGCGATGCAGGTCCTGAGGCAAGTGAGCCTTCATATAAGATACTTGCTACAGCCTGCCCTTACGAGATCGTTAACAGCTACAGAGAAGTATTCAAGCTCCTCGATGTTAACCTCAAGTCTGTTATGATCGGCTGCAACTGTATCACAAAGGTACTTCTTGCTGATGCTAAGATCAAGTCAAAGATGCCTCTCCTTGCAGTTCAGATCGATAATAACTTCATTTCACTTAACCTTTACGAGCAGGGACAGCTTTCGTTCTCACGTTTTGCTTCCATTGATCCTGCTGACTACGGCTATTCTGATGACTACGTATTTGAAGCAGTTAACGAGAATATCTTCCGTATGCTTCAGTTCCACAGAAGCCGCAACACAGGTGAGACTATTGAGAATGTTGTGTTCTACGGTGATACACATGAGTACGTAAGACTTACTGATGAACTTGAAAAGCTCGACCTCAAAACAAGTCTTATAAATGTACCTCCTCAGATACATGGTCACGAGAATCTTGAATTTTCACTTTATGCTAACGCTATCGGTGCTATGTTCAAGAGAAACAAGGAGATCGAAAAGATCAACCTTCTTGAAACTGACCTTGGTACTACTCTTAAAAATAAGGTCAAGGATGATAATGCAGGAAATGCTATCCTCGTTTTATGCCTCCTTGGTTCACTTATAGTCGGCGGCAGTACATGGGCAATTCAGAGTATAAGAAACGCAAACATCGAAAAGAATATTGAGAGTGTTGAAACTTACATCAACAGCACCGATACTCAGAACAAGCTCAGACAGCACGAAAGACTCCTCGAACTCAGAACCGAAGTTCAGGCTTACCGTGACAGAATGAACAATACTAAGGATGCTTACCTTTCACAGCCTGTTATCGACGGCGATAAGTTCGATAAGGTCGATGAGCTTCTCAAGCAGGTAGCTGAAGAAAACGAGATCGAGAACTTTGAGATAATCAAGCCTCAGTATTCAGACGGCACACTTTCATTCCTTGTACAGTGCGATGCTAAGGATGAGCAGTATGCACAGAAGCTTCCGGCAGAATTTGTTAACAGGATCCTTAAGGAAGGCTCAGATATGTTCGGTGCAGCAGGCTACAGCGGATATGTGGTTAAGGATTACACAAACAAGGGTAATACCGATAACAATGAAGTTGTAAAGAAGGCTGAATTCAATGTAAGCGCTGAACTCAAGAGTAAAGAGAGCGCATATCATCCTGAAGAAAATGAAAAATCTAACGAGGAGGCTGCTGAATAATGAAACTTAATTACAGAGAAAAGGTAATATTAGGTGTATTCTTAGCTATAGCAATATTACTCATAAGCTTCTTTTGGCTTGTAAAGCCAAAGACAAAGGCAATCAAGGACAATAAAGCAAAGCTCTCACAGCTCAATGATGAAAAAGAAGAAATAGAACGTAAGATACTCCAGATACCTGTTATCCAGGGCAAGATCAAGGAACTCTACGATGAGACAAACGATATCTCAAAGCTGTTCGTTCCATATGACGATGTAAACAGACCTTGGAATCTTGATAAGAAGATGCAGGAATATGCTGATAAGAATCACATAAGGATCGTCTCACTCGAAGCTAATACTTCACAGTATGATGAGCTCGACTACTTCTACCATAAGGATGATGACATAGAAGAAGAATTCCGTCAGGCTGCTGACTTCAACGGCGACCTTCAGGCAGCTTATGAGCAGCAGAATGCAGAGAGCATCTCACTGGATCAGAGAGAAGTTGAGCAGCTCTTCCAGACACAGTATGGTATCAAGTGCGAAGGTACAAGAGCAGACCTCATGAACTATCTTAAGGATATCGAAAACATCGATAAGGCTGTTCTTATCAATTCTGTAAAGATCGATGACTATTCATTCGGCTTAAACGCTGCAAAGGAAGCTGGTCAGCAGATCGTTGAAGTTGTCTCAGCAGCTGAAGAAGCAGCTGCCGCAGAGGGCGAGGAGAACACAGAGGAAGGAACTGAGGCTCCGGCAGAGGAAACTCCTGCACCACAGCCAACAGCTAACGGTGACCAGATCACAAATACATCATCTATCGAGATAGTGCTCACACACTACTCAGTAATCGACATGACTGAACCTGATACAGAATCTATTCCTGAAGCCGATAGTTCTGAGACAGCAAAAAAGTAATCTGAATACGCACTATAGTTATTGAGGTATACATAACTTGAAAGGCGGGTAGAAAAAATGAAAAAAGAGACAAAAAGAAGCTTCCGGGGCACAGTATTATTTACCACTGTCTCGGTAATGGCACTGCTTATAATCTTTCTTATGGGTACTCTTGTGCTTGCTTCAGCTTCGAACAGCCGAGCACACAAGTCGTATGCCACATCTCAGGCAAGCTATACTGCGAGAGCGGCTGTAGATAGTTTTATCAGAGCTATGTCCGATAAGCCTGAGATAGCAGCTGCTGTTGAGGGATTAGCAGACGGCGGTTCGTTTCCTGTAGAACTCTCCTTTAACAGAGCAGGCGCAGCAGACCGATCATTAGGCGTTATCGGATACATTGACGATACGGGCGCGTTCCATGAGGGAAGTATTCTCGTTCAGGATATGAATGAGAAGTCCTATATGTACAAGAATGATCTGTCAGGCAGCGGCGCTCTGTGGCATGAGACACGTAATATCAGAGTTACAGCTACTGTTGAAGTCGGCGGTGAAAGAGAGACAGTTTCAGCGATCATAAGAAAAAGACCCGGTAAGCAGGAGGCAAATCCTCCCAGCGTAGCTCAGGTCAAGGGTCTTCAGTCAATGTCATCCGTTGAGCTTCCGGCCGGTGAGCTGATAACAGGCGGTCTTGGCGTTGGTCTTGAAGCAAGCGAATTAAAGGATTATGAACTTAGAAATAAGCAGACACTTGAAACTACACTTACATTTATCAATGGTAACCTTGAGTGGAAGACAAGCGAAGCTATGTATAAGGTATATGATCCTGTAAATGAGGAGAAGCCTACACTTCCTTATTCACAGTTTGTAGTAGCAGGCAACTTTCATTATCCAAATAATGCAAATCAATCATTTATTGAAGTTGATTATACTCCGATCCCAAGCTGGACTGTAAAAGAGATACCATATCTCTTTGTTAACGGAGCAATGACATTTGGTTCATCAGCTCAGAATTTCATAACTGGTAACGGCGCACCATTCAATGTTATAGTAGGTACACTTGATTCCATGAATCAGGCAAATCCAACAATGGATTCTGCAAACCTATTCCTTATGGATGAGCGCTCAGATGATACATATGAAACAATAGCAGGTACTGTTACCAAGGGCAACAATGTTCTTGGCAATACTCAGGATACAAGCCTCAAGCAGTGGACTACTTCACTGATCAGCGGTACAGAAGTTCCTAAGTTCAATTACGGTGGAAATATCTACTGCAACGGCGATCTTACACTCAAGGGCGTTAAGGTCGAGGGAAGCGTTTATGTAAGAGGCAATCTTACAGTTGACGGTAATAATTCTACTGTTAACGGTGATATCGTTGTCGGCGGAAATTACAATGATGCCAACAATAAAATGACTTGCGGAGGAACTATTTACTCTGCTAACTCAAACGGCGATCTTGTAAGAGCTGAGGCTGATGTTCAGGCTGTAAACAATATTGAGGTTCCCGTTCCTGACAATGCACAGCGTGTTGACATAAGAAACGATAATAACAAAATATTCTATTATAAATGGCAGACAGCAGCTCACACGAACGACAACGGCGTAAGTGTTGACCCATGGGGCAACGAACTTCCTGCCGAGCTTCAGGATACCGATCTTTACTATGAGTGGAACTCCACATACGTACAGGGAGAATCATTCAGCAAGGATTATCTTGAAATGCCTGTTACTGATCTCAATGCAGATAAATTTGTAGCACTCAGAAGCTACCTCGTTGATCCTAAGGATGACGCAGGAAAAACATGGTACAGAACAGCTGACCTGAGAACAACTGATGCATATTCAGGATCAAACGAATTCTACTACGGCGTTCCTAAGAATATAGGCAGCGCTGAGAATCCTAACTGGATTCCTACAAGTGAGCATGCTACAGCTGATACATATTGCTACTATGTTGACGATTCAACAGGTATAAGCTATCATTGTACAGCGGAGGAGTACGATAGCCTCAGAACAAATATGGAAAAGCACTATACAAGAGCCGATCTTGAAGGAAACGATACAGGCATCGATGTTGGTGCAAATCCTGTAACTTACTGGAGAACGAATGATAATCAGCCGTTCAACACAGAAGAAGAAGCAAGAAACTACATGGTTCCAAACGGCGGTGCAGGTGCAAGGGTAAATATCGCTGTTCTCTATCCGTCACAGACAGACAGAGATGAAAAGATATACCCTATATCAATGCGCAGAGAGAACATCTATCAGGATGCTGACGGCAATGACGCAGCAGACGGATTTATTACAACTCTCAGAGAAGCAAGAGAAGGTCTGGGACTTGACCCTGAAACAGGTGTTGCAGATGAGA
>JAFOMV010000124.1 GCA_017418765.1 Ruminococcus sp.
ACGATTATCAGGACGCTCTCACCGATAACGTCAAGTATTATTAAGGAGGAGCCATGCGTGATTTCGTAAAAAGCACCAAATTCAAAGTGCTTCTCGGCTTTCTCGCATTTCTCATCGGTATTATGGTTTATTCCGTCACAAAGGGCGGATATTCACTTTCGGGAGTCTCGCTGTTCAATACAATATCCAAGCCTTTCCGCACTGTTTCAAACAGTATCAGCAGAAATATGGAGGGCACTCTGGACAGACTTGCTCATTCCGATGAGTACTACGAGGAGAACCAGCGTCTGAAGGAAGAAATAGGCGAACTCAACCGCCGTCTTACCGAATACGAAGCGCTGAAGGCCGAGGTGGAAGAACTGAGAGAGCTTGTAAGCATAAAGCAGGAGCATGAGGATTTCGAGTATACTCAGGCCTGCGCTGTTATAGGATACGTGACCAATGACCCGTTCATGGCTTTCACCATCGACAAGGGCAAGGAGGAGGGCATAACTCCCAACTGTCCCGTTGTTACAGCTGAGGGACTTGTGGGCATTACCGTTGATGTATCCGATCACATGACTACAGTCAGAACTATTCTCTCCCCCGATCTTTCCGTTGCGGCTGTAAGCTCAAAGAACAACAAGGATATGGGCATAGTTGAGGGAGATATCCTCTCTGCTGAAAAAGGCATAACACGCCTTATCCATATCGACAAGAACAACAAGCTCAAAGCAGGTGACCTTATCGTTACCTCCGGCACAAGCGGACTATTTCCCAAGGATTATTCCATAGGCAAGGTCAAAAGCGTGAGCCGTGACTCAAACGGTCTGTCAGACTGCGCCGTCATAGAGCCATGCAGTGATATCTCACGGCTTTCATCAGTCTACGTGATCACCGACTTCACAGGCAAGAGGGAGGAAGGCAATGAGAATTAGCTCCACCCGTGAACAGCGTATCAGAGGCTTGAAGACCGTGCTGAGATGGATGCTCTACTATGCCGTTATATTCCTCTGCTTCCTGATAATGACATCGGGCACATGGATGAAGCCCATACTCCTCGTTCCTGCCGCCATAGCCATAGCCGTAAACAGCGGACAGTACAGTTCAGCACTGACAGGAGCAGTATGCGGATTCCTGATAGACATAGCCTGCGGGAAGCTTACAGGCTATAATGCGGTACTGCTGGCTTTTTTCAGTATAATCGTATCGCTGCTGTATGAGCATTATCTGCGTAACAAGTTCGTGAATTATATAGTAATAACGGCAGTTATCAGCTATATTCAGTGCTGGCTGGATTATAAGTTCTACTACGAGATGTGGGAATACGAAAACGTGGAGAGGATATTCTCGCAGATATCCATGAAGGTATGGGCGATAACAATAATCGCTTCTGTATTCGTGTATCTTGTTATTGAACTGATAAACAGGTTCTTCCTGCCAAAGGATCATATAACCATCGAGGAAGCCGTGAATACGGCGATACATTCGGAAAGATACTGATCTCCGTCATTCAGCGTTCAGTTTTTGATATATACTATCAGCGTGTCAGGTGTCACTGTAAGATGCCTGACACTTATCACAATAAGGAGGATAAACTTGAAAGGATTAGCAGAAAATCTGAAATCTTTGCTTATCATAGCTGTAGTCCTTATCCTTGCAGGACTAAGTGCCCTCAGACTCATGAAGATCCAGATCATGGGAGATAAGGATATTGCCGCCCCCAAGACAAAAGCCGAAGCAGGCACTTTTACCTATACCAAGGAGGTCAGGGCTACCCGTGGAGAGATACTCGACTATAACGGAAATGTCCTCGTGACCAATGACAGCCATACTGACCTTGTGCTTCAGAAAGCCTTCTTTCCCGAAGATATGCAGAAAGGCAACGAGGAACTTATCGGTATTTACCACGCTCTTAAAGACAGGGGCATAACTTTCGAGGAAAGCATACCAATAACCTCCAATAAGCCCTATGCTTTTACTACTGACGATCCCTCCGACATTATCTCAGACCTGAAACTCAATGTCTATGCTACTGCTGAAAACTGCATAGACAAGCTTATTTCCGACTATAAGATAGATGACAGCTACTCCGATGAAGAAAAACGTATCATTGCAGGTATGCGCTATCAGATGATAGACAAGGACTTCTCCTACAATAACGATCTTGTCCTTGCCAAGGACGTTGACAATAAAACTGTTGTGGAAATGAAAGAGCTTGGCAACTTCTATCGTGGTATCGAAGCCGTTGAAGCATCTGACAGAAACATACTCCGTGGAGATATCCTCCCTCACGAGATAGGCACAGTAGGCCCTATCTATGCCGAAGAATACGATGAACTCAAAGAGGAAGGCTACAGCTACAACGATACCCTCGGCAAAAGCGGTATCGAAGCCGCTATGGAAACTGAACTGAGAGGTACTTTCGGTGAGGATGAGATAACTGTCCGTGACGGACTTATAAAAAATATCAGGACCAAAAGCGATACCGTATCAGGTGAAAGCATAAAGCTCACTGTTGACGGAGGCTTCCAGCTTAGATTGCAGGAGATACTCACCGACTTCCTTGCGACATTCCCGTCTATCAACACCAACTCAAGGCTGGGCAGTGTACGCTGCGGTGCTATATGCGTCCTCGATGCCAAAACAGGCGCTGTAAAGGGCATGGCTACTGCTCCTACCTACAATCTCAAAGACTATGCCGAGAATTATGACTATTTCGTTGATCTGCCCGATTCACCTCTGATAAACCGCTGCACCTACGGACTGTATCGTCCCGGTTCAACTTTCAAGACTGTTACGGCTACAGCAGGTCTGAATGAAGGCGTTGTACTGCCCGGCACTCCCCTTTACTGCGGACATGACTACGAATTTTACGGTACCCACTACTCCTGTACAGGCACACATGGAAGCATATCCATAAGAAAGGCTATCGAGGTCTCATGCAACAGCTATTTCTATGAGCTTTCACGTATGCTGGGTATAGACAATATCACCAAGTATGCGTCACTCTACGGTCTCGGTCAGAGTACCGGCATAGAAACAGGCGATGCTCCCGGTTATCTCTGTAACCCCGAAACATTTGCAGAGCACGGTCAGGAATGGTATGTCGGCTATGTTATTCAGGCAGGTATCGGTAACCAGGACTGCGGCATGACTCCGCTGCAAATGGCAGCAGTGGCAAATACCATCGCCAACAGAGGTGTAAGATACAAGCCATATCTCGTCGACAGCTACTACCAATACGGCACCGATAAGCAGATATCCAAAACACAGCCTACTGTAGCCCAGAAGATCGACCTGAGCTTCCCTGAGCTGTATGACCCGATAATAGGCGGTATGATAGACGCCTCACATAATATTCCTGCACTGTATTCCCTTAGCGACTTCGGATTCGATGTGGCTATAAAGACAGGTACTCCCCAGACAGGTGCAGACCTTTCAAGGCAGAATTCATTCTTTATCGGATTCGCTCCTGCCGATGACCCTGAGCTCGCTTTTGCAGGCGTTATCGAGGACGGTGAGTATTCAAAGTACATGATACGTGACATCATTCTCGCATATCAGGAATACTATGGCATGAACGGCAAAAAGCCAAAGAAGAAAAAGCTCCCGAAAGAAGAACGCACAGAAATTACAACTGTTTCAACTTCAAAGACAACTACTTCGGCAACCACTACTACAACTGTGACTACTACCGAACCATACATCATAACCGAAGCTCCCGAGGATAATCCGTATGCAGATCCGCTGAACCCTGTATATCCGCAGTAGGGGGCGATGC
>JAFOMV010000125.1 GCA_017418765.1 Ruminococcus sp.
AAGACGGCGCAAAATACCGTTATGCAGCGGTGAAAACAGGTACGGACGAATATGATATGTTCCTTGACAGTCAGCCTGTTACGGCATACTATTCCTACAAATACAGCGATATGTTCCGTGACCACATTGCGGAAATGGGACAGTATTTCGAGGCGGATACAGTAATTTCGCCTGATGAATGCTCAGACCTCGGACTGATAGTCGTTGACCGTGACAAGGAACTTCACAGCTTCCTGTGGTTCCTGCCCTTTCTGATAATCGGACTGATACTGCTGAAAATCGGCGGTTCGCCGTTCTTCTATTTCCCAGAAGAAAAATAACATCTTCATTGTTGGGACGTCGAGGACGCCGTCCCCTACATATAAACTAACAAACATCTGTATTGTTGGGGCTGGCGTCCTCGACAGCCCACCAATTTATGAAATATTATTCATATCCGTGAGCGAATGCGAACACAATAATTACGAATTACGCATTACGCATTACGAATTAATAAAGAGGTATTTACATTATGAGCGATAATTTTTTCTGCGAGGGTGCGGATAAAGCCCCTCAGCGTTCACTTTTCAATGCACTTGGCATGACTAAAGAGGAAATGAAGCGTCCCCTCGTTGGTATCGTTTCTTCCTACAATGAGATAGTTCCAGGCCATATGAACATCGACAAGCTGGTTGAAGCCGTTAAACTGGGTGTTGCTATGGGCGGCGGTACTCCTGTTGTATTCCCTGCTATCGCTGTTTGCGACGGTATCGCTATGGGTCACACAGGTATGAAGTACAGCCTTGTTACCCGTGACCTTATTGCCGATTCTACGGAATGTATGGCTCTTGCTCATCATTTCGACGCACTGGTAATGATACCTAACTGCGACAAGAATGTTCCCGGTCTGCTTATGGCGGCTGCACGTATCAACGTACCTACCGTATTCGTAAGCGGCGGCCCTATGCTTGCAGGCCACGTAAAGGGCAAGAAGACCTCACTCTCATCCATGTTCGAGGCTGTAGGCGCTTACTCAGCAGGCAAGATAGATGAGGCTGAACTTGACGAATTCGAGAACAAGACCTGCCCTACCTGCGGTTCATGTTCGGGTATGTATACCGCAAATTCCATGAACTGTCTCACTGAGGTACTGGGCATGGGTCTGAAGGGCAACGGCACTATCCCTGCTGTTTACTCCGAGCGTATCAAGCTTGCAAAGCAGGCAGGTATGCAGGTAATGGAACTCTACAGACAGAATATCCGCCCTCTCGATATCATGACGGAGAAGGCTTTCCGGAACGCTCTTACAGCAGATATGGCTCTGGGATGTTCCACAAACAGTATGCTCCATCTCCCTGCTATCGCCAACGAATGCGGCATAAATATCAACCTTGACATGGCTAACGAGATAAGCGCCAAGACTCCTAACCTCTGCCATCTTGCACCGGCAGGCCACACCTACATGGAAGACCTCAACGAAGCAGGCGGAGTTTATGCAGTTCTCAACGAGCTGAGCAAAAAGGGACTTATCAACACCGACTGCATGACTGTTACAGGCAAGACCGTAGGCGAGAATATCAAGGGCTGCATCAACCGTGACCCTGAGACTATCCGTCCTATCGACAACCCATACAGTGAAACAGGCGGAATCGCCGTACTCAAGGGCAATCTTGCTCCCGATGAATGGGCCGATCCTGATCCCCACGATCTCGCCTTTATATACTATACATCCGGCTCCACCGGTCTTCCTAAAGGAGTAGCTCAGGAATACGGAGTGTACAGATATATCATGTCATCTACCGACCGTGCCATTGGCAGATGGATACCCCTGGATTACGCAAATGTGGCACCGGAAACCTTTATAGGCGGTCTCTATCTCATGATGGGTGTGCTTCAGGCAGGCAGTACGCTTCATCTCATCCCTCTTACACTCGTGAGGGATCCCATAGGGCTTCTTGATTATTTTAAAAAACAAAATGTCACCGCTTCATGTATGCCTCCGACCCTGGTCAAGGCACTTGAATCCGCCGGAGGTATTGATGTCAAGGTACTCCATATCACGGGCGAAATAGCAACAGATCTTTACATAGACAGATTCCCGGTTCTAAATGCTTATGGTCCCACTGAGTTCTCCTA
>JAFOMV010000018.1 GCA_017418765.1 Ruminococcus sp.
CTTATCATGCAGTCACAGGCTAACCCAAGCAAGTACTCTCTTACAGAGCAGGGTAAGGCAAACGCTGACGTTAACCTCAACGGTAACGGTGTAACAAATGCTGATGCTCTTGCTATCCAGAAGTATCTGCTTAAGATAGTTCCGACTCTTCCTGAGTCCTAATTTGATTAATTAAATATTTGCCCAAACGATTTAAGAGGACGCTTCGGCGTCCTCTTTCTTACATTGACGGAGAATAAAATGGCTAATATAATTGATTATATAAGATGGAGAGGGGATATTCCTTTCTCTGTTGACCCATTTAATGAAGTGGACGCTCTGATCCTGTGCCAGTTTGAGTATATCAAACTGGATAACTGCGTATCCGGGGCCTTCAGTGAAAAGGTCACTGTTGCCGAGGCTTTCAGTAAATATGACTGCAAACTTGTTCCCGAAGGAGAGCGTATAATAAGTTTTGACCAGGACAGCGAGCTTTTCGCTGAAATGGCACATTCAAGAAGATTTGGAAGTATGCTTATTTCAGGTTACAGAAACATAATAAACAGTGAGGATGAAACTCAGTTTTCTGCTGTTACGTGTTTCCTTGATGATGGATCGATATTCATAGCATTTCGTGGTACTGATGGTTCACTTGTGGGCTGGAAAGAGGACATGATGATTAGCTATGTACAGCAGACCGGCAGTCAGCTTGAGGCTTTGAACTATCTTAATAATAACTTTAAAGGTCTGACTTGTCCCATCCGTCTCGGTGGGCACTCAAAAGGCGGAAATATAGCTATTTACTCTGCGATGAAATGCTCTGATGAAATACGTGACAGAATAGTTTGTGTGTATTCTTTTGACGGCCCGGGCTTCAAGGATGAGATCGTTGAAAGTGCCGAATATAAACGTATTGTCCCATTTATAAAAAGCTATATTCCTGACGGTTCTGTTGTGGGACGTCTTCTTGGAAGCAGTTTCCAGCACACGATAGTTAAGAACTCGGTGAACGGCTTTATGCAGCATTTATCCTATAACTGGGAAGTTGCAAGAAATGGATTTATAACGGCGGATAAAACTTCAAAGTCTGGAAATGTGATCAACAAAACAATAAACGGCTGGCTGGATGACTTCAACGATGAGGAACGGGAAAATTTTGTCAATACAGTTTTTGATGTTCTGGAAACATCCACAGACAGTAATAATATAAGTGCTCTGAAAGGAATAAAAGGTTATGCCTCTGTAATTAAGTCCATAGGCAAGCTGCGTCCTGATCAACAGGGAATACTAATTGATGCTATAAAAAAGATCGCCAGAAGCGGCAAGGGAGCCATTTTTTCTGACGATGACAAATAAAAAGGCTGCACATGAAGTGCAGCCTAAACTTTTAGTATTTAATTATCAAACACCGTACTTAGCTGTAGCAACCGGAACACCAGGGCCCATAGTTGAAGTAACTGTGCAGCTCTTGAGGTAAGTACCCTTAGCAGCAGCAGGCTTAGCCTTTACGATAGCCTCCATAAGAGTGTTGAAGTTTTCTTCGAGCTTAGCAGCACCGAAAGAAGCCTTACCGATAGGGCAGTGGATGATATTTGTCTTATCGAGACGATACTCGATCTTACCAGCCTTAGCCTCTGTAACAGCCTTAGCAACATCAGGAGTTACTGTACCAGCCTTTGGGTTTGGCATAAGTCCACGAGGTCCGAGAACCTTACCAAGACGTCCAACGAGACCCATCATGTCAGGTGAAGCAACAACAACGTCGAAGTCCATCCAGTTTTCCTTCATGATCTTATCTACGAGATCCTGACCGCCAACGAATTCAGCGCCGGCTGCCTGTGCAGCCTCATACTTGTCTTCCTTGCAGAATACGCATACACGAACAGTCTTACCTGTACCGTTAGGGAGAACAACAGCGCCTCTAACCTGCTGGTCAGCGTGACGTGAGTCAACGCCGAGACGGATATGAGCTTCAACTGTTTCATCGAACTTAGCCTTTGCGTTCTTGCAAACTAAGTCAAGAGCCTCTGCGGACTCATACTGCTTTGCATAATCAACAGCCTTAGCGCTGTCAACATATTTCTTGCCGTGTTTCATTATATTTCCTCCTATTTAAGTGGTAATATCGGGATTATTTATACCCGATTAGCGGAATTTTCCTCCCACCAATAGAACTCCGAAAGGTGACGATACACCTTCATCATTCAGTTAATTAAAATTAGTCAACGACTACAACGCCCATTGAACGAGCTGTACCTGCGATCATGCTCATAGCAGCCTCAAGTGAACCTGCGTTAAGATCGGGCATCTTCTGCTCAGCGATCTTCTGAACCTGTTCCTTAGTGATGTTAGCAACCTTAGTCTTGTTAGGAACACCTGAACCGCTGTTGATGTTGCAAGCCTTCTTGATAAGAACTGCAGCGGGTGGTGTCTTAGTGATGAATGAGAATGAACGGTCTGCATAAACAGTGATAACAACAGGGATGATCATACCTGCGTCATTCTTTGTTCTCTCATTGAATTCCTTTGTAAATGCCATGATATTTACGCCGTGCTGACCGAGTGCAGGACCAACAGGCGGTGCAGGAGTAGCCTTTCCTGCTGCGATCTGAAGCTTAATGTAGCCAACTACTTTCTGTGCCATTTAATTCGCACCTCCATAAATGTGGTAAACGGCGGGATAATATGTATTTTATCCCTCCCACTGAGACCTCATCGGGTCTCTTTTGACCTTATAAAAGCTTTGGGAATATCCCTCAGCATCAATCCTCCACTAAGATAACCTGACTGATAGGCAGGGTAGTGGGGGTCTCTCGACCGAACATAGAAACGAGAAGGTCTACGCTGCGATCTTCGAGATTGATATTCTGAACAACTCCGATGAAGCCGTCCATAGCTGTACCTGAGATCTGAACTCTGTCGCCGACCTTGAAGTTGACCTCGACAGAAGAAACATCCACACCGAAAAGCTGTTTTACCTCAGCCTCGGAGAGGGGAGTAGGTTCTGAAGCAGGGCCTACAAATCCTGTACAGCCTCTGGTATTTCTTACGAGATACCATGTGTCGTCATTAACGACCATTTTGATAAGAACGTAACCCGGGTAGGTTTTACGCTCTACTTCTTTGGTTTTACCGTCGGTGATCTCAGTCACTGTTTCGGTAGGGACTCTGACCTCCTGGATAAGCTCATGAAGCTTACGGTTTTCCACCGTTTTTTCAATATCCTTGGCAACTTTATTTTCGTAGCCTGAATATGTGTGGACAACATACCACTTTGCTGCTTCTGACATTAACTGATCCTCCTCAGAATTTCCCTTGGTTTAGCGGTAGATAAGACGCATCAGGGCAAGGAAACCCTCATCGAGCAGACCTACGAGAATAGCAGACAGAGCGATAACGCCAACGACAACAGATGTGTTGGTGATGACTGTCTCCTTAGAAGGCCAAACCACTTTTTTGAATTCGATCTTCAGGTCCTTGAACCATTTAGCGAGCTTATTTGGCTCTTTCTTGTCTGCATCCTTATCCTTCTTGGATTTTTTGCTTTCATCGGATTCAGACACTGCTGATTCTTCCTTCTTGGACTTTTTAGCTTCCTTTATGTCATCAATGACATCTTCAGCCTTGTCCATAGCGACCTTTTTGGTTTCTTTTTCGGACTTTTCGGAAGTCGACTTTTTCTTTTTGTTCTTAGCCATAAAAAATGCTCCTTCCGATCACTTTGTTTCCTTGTGAAGAGTATGCTTGCGGCAGAATTTGCAATGCTTCATCATTTCGATTCTGTCTGGGTCATTCTTCTTGTTCTTCTTAGAAACATAGTTGCGCTGCTTGCACTCTGTACAAGCTAAAGTAACCTTTACTCTCATATCGGCACCTCCTGAATTAATACTTCCTCCGTTACCGAAGGTAGGTTGTTTGCCTCCCTCA
>JAFOMV010000019.1 GCA_017418765.1 Ruminococcus sp.
CTTATCATGCAGTCACAGGCTAACCCAAGCAAGTACTCTCTTACAGAGCAGGGTAAGGCAAACGCTGACGTTAACCTCAACGGTAACGGTGTAACAAATGCTGATGCTCTTGCTATCCAGAAGTATCTGCTTAAGATAGTTACAACTCTCCCTGAGTCCTGATATGCTTAATTAAATATTTGCTCAAACGATTAAAGAGGACGCTTCGGCGTCCTCTTTTATTTTTTCAAAACTATTGCATTTCTTTACAGAAAGTGGTATAATAATATAATAGCATAGTTATGCGAAAAATTATTATAGAAAGCAGGAGATACCGTGCTGAAAAGTATGACAGGCTACGGAAGAACTCAGAAAATACTGAACGGGCGTGATATTCTTGTTGAGATACGCTCGGTCAATCATAGATATTATGAATATTCTTCAAGGATCCCCCGCACTTATAACTATATCGACGAAAAGTTAAAGGCTCTCCTCAAGAATTCCATTTCAAGAGGTAAGGTAGAAGCATCCGTTACCATCAATAACATAGAGGGAAAAGATACTGAAATTGCTATCAATAAGGGTGTGGCTGAAGGCTATATTACAGCACTCAGAAGCATTTCTGATGAATTTGGCCTAAAAGATGATCTTGCCCTTTCTAAGCTTATCAAGCTTCCTGACATATTCACTGTACAGAAGACTCCCGATGACGAGGAACAGGTATGGAACGATGTGGCAGAAGTCGCTCGGGAAGCAGTTGCAAAGTTCGTTGAGATGCGAAGCACAGAGGGTGAACGTCTTAAAAAGGATATCACCGAAAAAGCTGACGGTATCCTCAGAATGGTCATGGAAGTCGAGAGACTTTCGCCAATTACCGTTGAAAATTACAGAAACCGCCTCTATAAAAAGCTCAGCGAAGTGTTGGAAAATAAGGATATAGACGAACAGAGGATACTCACTGAGGCTGCTGTTTTCTCAGAAAAGATCGCTGTTGACGAGGAAACCGTCCGCCTTCGCAGCCATATCTCTCAGCTGAAAAATATGCTGGATTCTGATGAAGCTATAGGCAGAAAGCTGGATTTCATCGTTCAGGAAATGAACCGTGAAGTGAACACTATCGGTTCAAAGGCTCAGGACCTCAATATCACCAAGATAGTTGTGGATATGAAGGCTGAGATCGAAAAGATCCGTGAACAGATACAGAATATAGAATAAGCTATGAAACTGGTAAATATAGGCTATGGAAATATGGTTTCTGCAAACAGGATAATCTCAGTTGTCAGCCCCGAATCAGCGCCTATAAAGCGCCTGGTGCAGGAGGCACGTGACAGCGGCAGAGCCATTGATGCAACTTTTGGAAGAAAGACAAGAGCAGTCCTTATCATGGACAGCGGACACATCGTCCTCTCGTCACTGATAACCGATACTCTTGCGGCAAGAATAAATGGTACCGGAGGTACAGAGGATAATGAATAAAGGCAGACTTATTGTTTTTTCCGCTCCGTCAGGCTGCGGAAAGGGTACTATGCTGGAACAGATTCTCAAAGATGACAGA
>JAFOMV010000126.1 GCA_017418765.1 Ruminococcus sp.
GATGGAAGATTGATAGCTGCATAGAGACCTGCTGCTCCGCAGCCTGCGATGATGACATCATAATTACGGGACATAATCCGTCACGTCCTTTACAAATTGAGATAGTATCCGCAAACAACAGGATACACATACATTATAACATATATTTTGCCGTTTGTCACTATATTTCAAAAAAAACCCACGACAAACCGAGGATGCACACTGTGCGCCCCTACAAAAAAAGAGCTCCTGCCGGAACAGGAGCTCTCTGATATTACTTTTTCTTCTTTTTGCCGTTATTGTTCTTCTTTTTGGGAGCTGCTTTCTTTACCGCCGCTTTAGCTTACTGTGCAGTATCCTTTACAGCTTCTTTAGCTTTTTCCGCTGTTTCCTCAACAGCTTCTTCAGCATCTTCGATCAGTTCTTCAGCCTTTTCCGCTGTCTCGCTCAAAGTCTCTTTTGCCTTTTCAGCAGTTTCCTTGACTTCTTCCTCTGCACTTTTCAGAGCAGTTTCAGCAACAGCGCCTTTTGACTTTATGATATCTACGACCTTTTTCTTCTGATTCTCCTCAGCATACGGGTCCTTGCCCTCCTTGATGAGAGCCTTAACTCTTGCCTTTTCTTTGAGGACTGCATTATGCTTCTTGTCATAGATATAGAACATAGCCAGTATAGCTATACCTATAATGAGCGTTAACACGCCTGTATTGAATCCGGGAGGCGTATACTTCATGCTGACTGTGTGATGTCCTGCGGGAAGCTTTATTCCGATAAGCGTACCAAGAACAAGCACCTGTCCCTCATCGCCCTGAACGTTTCTGAGAGTAACATTGCCGTTATCGTCCTTGTTTTCTTCTATGAGGCTGTCGATGGTCTTGCCGTCTACCTTGATCTTCCAGCCCGGTTCGTAAGGTATGGTAGTTACCATTACCTGACCTTCCTTAGCGTCGATATCGCCAACGAGATGACGCTCATTGGTCTTGTCCATATCGAGTACCCACTGTGAGCTCTTGAGTCGGTTGATATCCTCCTCAAATCTCTCCTGATCGAGATAGTAGAAATTGAAGCCTGCCTTCTTTCTTACCATGAGGTACTCATTGCTTCCTGTATACTGTCCGTTTTCACCCTGAGCCTGAATGGTAAGTCTTACTTCGACTTCATCGCCCTTTGTGAATGGGCCCATTCTTACAACAGGTGAAGAATTTGTATTGAAGTATGTGCCGTAGCTCTTATGATTTGTGAAATTGCCATCGCTGTCCTTTTCGTTTGATACCCATACATTGCACTGCTTTCTCATTTCTGAGCCGAGGTGCATGAATATATCGCCGTCATGAGGAACTGTCACATGGATATTTACCACAGCGTCATCAACGCCTGCAAAAGCCTCATAGCAGTCATGGACAGTACCTGTGCCGCCGTTGGTATAATCGTGGAGATATACCTTTGACTCATCGAAGCTTACTTCGTAATCAAATGGAACGTAATATTCCTTTGGTATGATAGGAACACTTGAATAATCAAGAGTATTGCCTGTCATTGAACTGAGGAAGTTGTTAAGGCTGTTGAAAGGATTGTCATTTCCGAGACCTGTAAGGTTCAGGATATCATCATCAGCCATATAGCCTATATTGAGTGCATTTGGGTTCTCATAGATATCAACTGTAGCCTGTACGTTCTTATCCTTGATATAATTTGTGGAGAAGCGCTTGATATAGGATGAATCAAGAAGTCTTGTGTTGTTGTACTGTCTGTTAGGGTCATCAAGTACATACTTTATTCCGAGGATGGAATCAGCCACAGGATTGCTTCCCTCAAACTTGGATTCAAAGCTCTGTGTGAAGTAGCCCATAGTCTCGATGAACTTGATAGCTCTTGCATTCATGACAGAGCTTGAATGTGATATACCTCTCAGACCGTATGCAAGGTCATCATTGACCATACGTGAATAGGTCTTTTCAGCACGGTAGAAGCCGTTGTCATAGTTCTCAAGCTCCTTCATGACATTGGGAGCATACATTATCTCAGTGTATGTGCTCTTGTCGGAGTTGCCGACTTCCTTGAATATCTTGCGGAAAGAGTCAAAGCAGTTGTAGCCGCCCTCGAAGAAAACCAGAACAGCCATGCATATAGTGAGGATGTTTCTTCCCTTGTGGTCCTTGGCGTGGCTGTAGCAGTAAACAAGCACCATATATATTGCAGCCAGCACCATACCGAATGCGATAGTGCCGAGCCATATTTCTTCCCATTTGTCGCTTCCGTGCTCCATATAGTCCTTATACGGAGTTATAGCAACGTACTTGTACTTGCTCTCGTTGTAGTTGAAGCTTTTCATCTTAGCGCAGAACCATGCAACAAGTCCACCGATAACAGCAAGGCTCGAACCTGTGCTTACGAGGCTCAGCTTGTAGCCATCCAGCTTTGAGAATATTTCTGCTGCCATTGAGACAAGCAGGAATGATACGAGGAATGAGTATCTGTAAGGGAGCCAGTTAGGATCCTGACCGCCGTGCCACATCATGTTGACAGGCTTGATATACATACTTACAAAGAGCACTGCCATGAGCAGAGTGTAGCCGATCTTCCTTTTGAGCGATACCTTTTTGTTCCAGTAGAAAAGAGGGAAAAGTATCAGTGTGAGTACGCCTGAATATATCTCAGGGCGTCCGTAGAAACGTGTGCCCTCATCAACATTGACAGAGTAATACTGGTTAGGGAGAAGTGTAGGCATGAGCTCGATAGGGTTGAACATAGTCCTGAACGAATAATCAGGTACAGAAAAATCGAACTTACCAAGTGCCAGCGCATTGTATACAGGAAGTATCATGATGATGCTGCAAAGGAGTACAACGAATGTGGAAACTCCCATGAGACCGATAGTCTTCACATATTCGCCTGCATTCGTGAATTTGCGCTTTGTTCCGAAGAAAAGATAATAAAAGAAGTAGAATGCGATGAATATTGCGATCATGAAGCCTATATAGAAATTGGCAATGAACATTATCGCAGTAGGGATGATGTAGTTGAGCTTTCTTCCGTCATCTATGAGGTACTCAACACCAAGTATTATAAGCGGCAGGAATATCGGGCCGTCTATCCACATCGGGTCGATAAGCTGTATCACGATGTATGCCATCATCGAGTACATTGTCGAGAACAGTATGGACTGAAGCGGTCTGAGTTCCTTTGACTTCTGTGCGTAGATAAAGAAGGTAAGACCTGCTGCGCCTACCTTAGTCATCTGCATTATCATAACGCTTTCCAGTATCATTTTTCTCGGCAGAAGCATTACGATAAGGGTGAAGGGGCTTGCAAGGTAGTATCCGATGATACCCATAAATCCGCCCGAAAGGTTACGGCTCCAGCTGTAAAAAGCACTTCCGTCGCCCCAGAAAGCATCACGGAGAGCCTCAAAGTAATAGATATACTGTCCGTTCAGGTCAAGTGTGAGGACCGAACGATCACCAAAGGGGTATACATCAAAATTGATGTAAGCAACCAGTGTGAGCAGAAAAGGGATGAGAAATGCAGCTATATAGTACAGCGGCTTGTATTTCACCCTCTGTCCCACAGCAAAAGGCTGCACAGGGGTAGACAGTGTACGGGAACCAGCCCCGCCACTCTTAGCTTTTGAGTTAGCCATTTTGTTCCTCCTTATTTTTCGGGCGGCAGAGCCATAATACCCGATTTTATACTATTTTTTATTATACTACAATTTTAAACTTTTTGCAATAGTTTTTTTCAGTTTTCCGATCATTAGTGTATAAGTTGTTGGTGCTTAGTTATCAGTTTGCAGGGGACGGCATCCCCGACGTCCCGTAATTGCTTTTACGGCAAACTCAGAGGGCGCACACTGTGCGCCCCTACAGACTGCTTTCGTGCTTTCTGAGTACTGCTTACTAAGCAAAAAAGGACTGCAAATGCAGTCCTTTCAGTCTGTAGATAAAGTCAGATTTTATACGGCATTATCGGGCGGACGAGGGCGTCCGCCCCTACAAAATGGCTATTCTTCGTAAATGATTTTGTAGGGGACGCCGCCCTCGGCGTCCCAAAACAGTTTTTCGACAAGCTGA
>JAFOMV010000020.1 GCA_017418765.1 Ruminococcus sp.
CAGAGGCCGCAGAAGCCTCATTCATCGAAAAAAGATCGGAATTCATCGGCTATATCGCTCCCGTAAAAACTAATGACGAAGCTGTTGGATTCATCAATACAATTAAGGCAAAGCACCGCAAAGCTAAGCATAACGTCTATGCTTACATCCTCCGTCAGAACAATATTTCCCGATATTCCGACGACGGCGAGCCGCAGGGCACCGCAGGCGTACCTGTGCTGGATGTACTGCAAAAGCGTGGACTTACCGATGTATGCATGGTAGTGACCCGCTACTTCGGAGGTATACTCCTCGGCGGAGGCGGACTTGTCCGTGCTTACTCCCATGCTGCCGCTCTTGCCTGCGACGCAGCCCATACCATGAATATGTGCCTGTGTCACCGCATTTCCATATCCTCTGACTACGGTATGTATGGCAAAATATCCTATATTTTGCCGAATTTCGATACCATCACTGTCATCTCGGATTTCGCTGATGACGTAAAGCTGGAGGTACTGGTCCTCTCAGAAAAGCTGGATACACTCACGAAAGAACTGGTGGAGATAACCAACGGCAATGTTGAAATTGAGGATAAAGGTGAACTTTTTGAAGATTTCTCATCAGCTGCAAAATAAATTAAAGGTATTTTAAGCTTTCGGGAGTATAAGTATATAGAAGCATTTTTAGGAGGTCCTCTCATGAAGGCAGCTTTTATCGCTGCGGCAGCTTGTACTGCTGTATTCATTTCGTCATGCGCTGATACAGCGTCATCTTCACAGTCATACACATCCGCAGCTGAAAAAACGGTATCGGATACTGTTCAGCAGACAACTATTACTTCAGATATCTCTGAATACGCTTTCACTGATAACGAGCTTATGCATGATACTGTCTGGAAGACTTATACTGACCGTGGAACTTATGATATCCCACAGCTTACTTTCGAGGGCGGTGACAAGATCAGATATGAAGCCTCCGATTTTATCATTGAAGGCACAGCAAAGTATCCCGCAACCGACAGCACCGAAGGTGTACTGCTGTTCGGGAAATGCACATACACATTCCAGCTGCAGCCCACATCTCCCCGAGGTATCGCTCTTACTTTTGTAAGCGGCGACGACATACTTCCGCAAAAATGCCTTTTCCTGACCTGATGTTTCGGAAGGAGTGATATCAGTGAATGTACGTGAAAAAATTGAAAACGCTGAGAAATATATTCTCTGTGAATACGCCTGCAAAAGCACGGATTCTGCCGCCACAAGGCGTGAACGTGAGGACGCTCCATGCCCTTACCGCACCGAGTTCCAGCGTGACCGTGACCGCATACTCCACTGTAATTCATTCCGCCGGCTGAAACGTAAGACTCAGGTTTTTCTCTCACCTGTCGGCGACCACTACCGCACACGCCTGACGCATACCCTTGAGGTGGCTCAGATAGCAAGGACAATGGCGAGAGGCATGGGGCTGAATGAGGACCTGACAGAGGCTATCGCCCTTGGGCATGATTTAGGGCACTCCCCTTTCGGTCACTGCGGCGAGAAGGTGCTCAATGAGATTTGTCCTCATGGATTCAAGCACTATCTCCAGAGTGTCAGAGTTGTAGAATGTCTCGAGAAAAAGGGCAAAGGACTGAACCTAACTCACGCTGTCAGGGACGGCATAAAATGCCATACCAATATGACAGCCGAGACTAAGGAAGGCAATATCGTCCGGCTTGCCGACACCATAGCCTACATAAACCACGATATTGAGGACTCCATCCGTGCAGGCATACTTCACGGAGACGAACTCCCGAAAGACTGCGTGGAAGTGCTGGGCGATACAAAAACCAAAAGAATAACCCGTCTTATCGCTTCCGTTATCGGGCACGGATGCGAAAATATAGACTTTGAGCCCGATATACGCACTGCTCATGACAAACTGAAAAAATTCATGTTTGAAAGAGTCTACACAAATCCTGCCGCAAAACAAGAGGAATCCAAAGCAGAACGGCTTGTCCGCAAGCTCTACGCCTACTTCATCGAGAACAGCCGTCTTCTCCCCGAGGAGTACCGTTCTATCATGGAGGCTTCCGATGCTGACCGTGCTGTATGCGACTACATATCAGGCATGAGCGACAGTTATGCAGTAGACCTGTACACTGAGCTTTTCGTCCCGAAATTCTGGAAATAGGAGGTATGGATATGCCCCGAGACGATGAATTTCTCTATACCCTGAGAAATGCCAATCCAATTGAAACTGTCATGGGGTCCTATGTCAACCTTATCAGACGTGGACGGAATTATGTCTGTTCATGTCCTTTCCATTCGGAAAAAACACCGTCATGTACAGTTTTTACCGAAACTCAGAGCTTCTACTGCTTCGGATGCGGTGCAGGAGGCGATGTTATCACATTCACCATGAAGATAGAGAATCTCGACTTCATGGAGGCGGTAAAGCTTCTTGCCCAGCGCTCGGGACTGGA
>JAFOMV010000127.1 GCA_017418765.1 Ruminococcus sp.
ATGGAGCGGCAGGGTGATCTCATTTGCAAAATGAGAATACGCATTTGGATAGTCAGCAATATCAAATCCGAGATTCTTATATGCAGTATGCATAGGGAGCGGCTTATAGTGAACATTTGTAGCAATGCTTCGTTCAGCCATACGTGTTATTATCTCATTTCTTTCCTCGCAGGTTATATTCGGGATTCTTGTCAGATAAAGGTGGCCTGACGATGTGTAATCATCTGTAAAATGGTCAAGAGTCTCGATCCCGACAGGTCTGAGCGCCTCGTCATAGCACTCTATTATCTGACGCCTGCTCTCAAGCATACGATCATATCTTTCAAGCTGCTTGAGACCGATAGCAGCAGCTACGTCTGTCATATTGCACTTGTACCATGTTCCCACGATATCGTACTCCCACGAACCGAGCTGTGTCTTTGAAAAAGCATCCTTGCTCTGACCGTGAAGGCTGAAAAGCTGGAGCTGACGGTATATCTCTTCGTCGCTTACGCCTTCAATAGGGCGCCATGTAAGGGCTCCGCCTTCGGCAGTAGTAAGGTTCTTTACTGCGTGGAAGCTGAAGCTTGTGAAGTCGGCAATATTGCCCACATATTTATCGTAACGTTTAGCACCGAAAGCGTGAGCAGCATCTGCATTTATTGAGATGCGGCCGATCGCTTCCTGAATCTTATTTTTAGGTCTGAATAAAGACTTTTTGCTTTCGACGATCTGAAAAAGTCTTTCATAGTCACAAGGGATACCTGCAAGGTCAACAGGAATGATGACTTTTGTTTTTTCCGTAATTGCCTTTTCAACTTCATCATAGTTGATCTCAAAACTGTCTGGCAGAGTATCTACAAGAACAAGTTTTGCGCCTACATGACATACAACAGAAGCAGTTGCTGTGTATGTATATGCAGTTGTTATAACTTCGTCGCCCTCACCTACACCAAGAAGCCTCAGAGCCATTTCCGCACAGGCAGTCTGAGAATTAAGGCAGCATGCCTTGTTTACGCCAAGCTTTTCAGCTATATTCTTTTCAAAACGCTTGGTCATTGGTCCTGTAGTTATCCAGCCTGATTTCAATGCTACACAAACTTCACGGATCTCACTGGCAGAAATATCAGGCGGTGAAAAAGAAATTTTCATTATTTACCCCTCCAATAATAATTGAATACTTCAAATGAAAATCTCAAGCGTTTATTAAATTTTTTTCAAAAGTGTTTTTTTATAGCAATTTCTATAATTGAAGCTGCATATTCATTAAAGGTATTTCGTGGCTATTATAGCACACTGCTATTCGTAATGTCAAGATATATTACAACTTTTTGTAATATCTGACAGATTTTAGACAGTGTGTATATTCAACCTATTCAAAAGAATCAATCAACGGCAAAATCTGATTTGATAATACTTGCTGAGATGAAATATATAAATCAAATCATTGCTATAATATTATACTTTTTTCCTCGTAATTATGCATGTTGTGTATAAAATAATCTATTAACATTAGATAAAATTATGAATATAAATACCAATATTTATATCATATATATAATTAACTTCAGTTTCATGAGAATACAAACGTTTATATCTCACCTAATTTATACCATTTGTATATCAAAAACTTGCTTTTATTATTCATTTTCAACAAACAATCTATAGACTAATTGGATAATTCGTCATTTATTGTGCGGACACGATAGTATTTGTTGACTTTTTGTATATTCTGTGATATAATATCGATATGAAATTCAATTAAATTCTCATATGCTGATCATCCCCTATTGTGATCCTGTATCACGATCACTGTGAGACATGAATAAGCTCGCCTTTGTACGAGTTCGTTGTGGAGGTAATAAGTATGGATAATAATATGAAACTAAGATTTTTCCTGGCACAGCTTCGTAAATTTCTGCCTGAAAAAACAATATACGAAGCACTCTCCTCTCTCCCGGATGATATCTTCGATGTTGACGATTATCTCCATATCCCATGCCTGAGCAGCGATGAGGATGTCAAGGAATTTATATGCGACAATGGTTTTGAAGATCCTGAAAATATAATCAGATTTTTCATGGATCAGTATATGGTTTATTTCGACGAAATTATCAATGATATCTTTGAGGAACTCGATATCTCAGACGGCAGCAATATTATAAACAGCAGTTACAACTGTCTCAAAGCTGAATAAATAATAAAAGCCTCCTTTTGTGTATAATATGCAAAGGAGGCTTTTTCAGTCACCGCTTATTATCATGTATCAGACGGCGGAATCTTTCCTTGCTGCGAGTATAACCATCTTGCAAGCGGACAGCCGATAAGCGCTCCGATAAGTGTTCCAAGCGTATTATGAACTATATCGTCTATCTCAAAGAAACCACGTGTTGTTATAAGCTGAATTATCTCAATAAACACAGAAATGAAGCATCCGGTAAGTGCCACTTTTTTCAGACTGTCTGCCTTCCTGATCCAGATCGGTACTAAAATACCAAGAGGCAGAAGCATAATTACGTTTCCAACAATATCAAACAGTATAGATTCATTTCCTTTAAGATATTCCGATATCTCCCAGAACGGCGGTTTGATATTAAGAGTGTATGTCGGCTGTCTGTGCAGCAGAGTTATCATCAAGACAATATATGCATACGGTACCGACAATGATCTTAATAAGATCAGCAGTAATTTTTTTATGATACGGATATTGATTCCTCCCGAATTATTTTATTGCTATTATACACTGTGAATCTTATATTGTCAAGTCTTACACCACTAAAATGACAGGAGTACTGCCAATAAAAGACAGTACTCCTTTTTGTCTTATATCTCCCGATTTTTACACAAATTCTTCCAATGATACAGCTTTATTGCCGTTTGTTGACGAATAAGCATAATATGAAAGAACTGCCGAAGCATCACGTCCATCAACTATTCCATCCTTATTCAAGTCTGCCGCTTTCACCTGTGCCTTACTGAACGAAACAGCCTGACCGGCAGATGTTCTTGCGTATTCAGTAAGAATTGCAGTGGCATCTCTCCCATCGATCATATTGTTTCCGTCAACGTCACCGATATTCAAGTCACCTGAAACGACTGTTGTCGCTGTTGTTGAAACAACGGTATCCGCACCCGATGAAGAAGTTGAGACCACAGGTGCGGCTGCTATACTGAATGGTGCTGACATATGATTGACCTCAAACATTCTTTCAACCATTTCTGTAAATTCCTGACGTGTTGCTTTGCCGTGAGGATCTATCATGCGTTCTTCCTTAGGTGCGTCAGGCTCCCCCTTGCCTTCGATGATATGCCATGTACACGCCCAGCATATAGCCTCCCAATGATCAAAATCCACCTCAAAGTAATCCATGAAATCGTCACTTCTGCCGAAGTCAACAGAGCGTTCTAAATCCATCGCTTCGGAATATCTCATAAGCAAAAGTGCAAGGTCTTCTCTTGTGAGCCATTTGCCAACACCGAAGGTATCCGACGCATTATTCGGATAACCTAAAAACATAGCATATTTCTCGCACCATAGCACAGCGTTTTCATACCATGCACCGTTTTCAATATCCTTGAATCTCGTCTTCAGATCCTTGACCGATGGCTTCCCTGCCATTTCATAGATCGTCTGTGCCGCTGCCTCTCTCGTTATCAGGCTGCTTGTATCTGCAATGACAGCTTCTTCCTCTTTAACAGGCAGAGAAGCTTTGAGTTCTGAATCAAGCTTTACCTTGTTGTCAAGGGCAACAAAGAGTATATTGTCTCCTCCTGTTGAAGTATCACCGCCGTAGTTTATCTTCCATGCGTGGAACTTTCCGTAGTTCCATACGTCCTCATCCTCGCCCTCATTGCGTGTCTTTACAAGGAAAGGATTATAGCCGATATCAAGTTCGGCAAAATCGTTTATGAACGCCTGCAAAAAGCGCAGATTCGGATTTCCGGACAGGTCAAGTCCTTTTAACTTGTTCTGCATACAGTCAAGATATGCAAGCTTTGGGTTGTTTGAAACATCAAGCGATTCAAGTTCGTTATATGAGCAGATGAGCTTGTTAAGCTCAGGGTTATGGCTGACATCTATGGATGTTGCTCCGTTGTTTGAGCAGTTATAGTATTGCAGTCCAGGGCACTTGCTGACGTCGATACTTCCGAGCTCATGGTTATCCCATACATCAAGTCTTTTCATTTTAGGGCAGCAGGTGACATCAAGCGTCTTGAATTTATTCCTGAATGCGTCAAGATGCTGCATCTTCGGATTATGTGAAAGATCAAGCTCAGTAAGATCACAGTCACCGCACATAAGATGTTCAAGCTCTGGATTGTGGCTTACATCTATTTTTTTCAGTGGATTTGTATTGCATTCGATATAGGACATTTTCGGATTCTGCGAAACGTTCAGGGAGGTCAGGTTGCAGTCGAAACAGTACACCCATTCAAGTGTCGGGTTAGCTGAAAAGTCCAGCGATGTAAAGGGATTTCCCGAGCACCATACACCTGTTATCTCCTGATTCTTGCTCAGATCAAGGGTACTTATCTGATTATCCATGCAGTACAGTCCACGCAGCTCGGTAAGGTACTCGATACCTTGCAGTGACTTGATATTCATCCCGTTGCACCATATATTTCTTGCTACTAAAAGCTCATCGGCGTCGATAGTGCCGTTGCTGTCTTTATCAAAAGCGCTTGAAACATATGCTCTGAAATTAGGATCGGGAAAATTTGCAGAGGTAACATCGACAGGCTTCAGATCGTATACATGGGTTTCTTCGCCGGTCATTCCGCAAAGTGGCGTGACAGCGATACATGAGACAATAAATGCTGATATCACGGAGGTTATTTTCTTCATATGATCGTTCTTCCCTTCTGTATAAAATAAAAAGTGACACACTCCCCCGCCGCAGAGGCTGAGGAGAATGTCACTACAATGCGTATCATTTTGCAGCTACCAGATTTTTATGGTTGAATTCGTCGGGAGTGATAAATGTTGGTACTATATTATGCAGTGCTTTTATCGCAATATCGACATCGTTTTTCTTCGCAGCGTCACGCAGTATATATAGCTGTTCAATAAATTGCTGTGGTTCAATTTCGATTTGTTTTCCAATGAATATGAGCTTATTAGATGTCTTTTTGAGACCTTCTTCATTCATAAGAAGTTCTTCTTTTATTTTTTCTCCGGGTCTTAGACCGATGAATTCTATATCAACGTCCTGATACGGAACTTTTCCGTACATTCTGATAAGATTTTCGGCAAGTGTGACTATACGTACAGGCTTTCCCATGTCAAGCACGAATATCTCGCCGCCTTTTGCAATGGCAGCAGCTTCAAGGACGAGGCTTACAGCTTCAGGTATAGTCATGAAGTATCTGATGATATCCGGATGGGTTACAGTAACAGGTCTTCCGTGTTCTATCTGCCGCTTGAAAAGCGGAATGACAGAACCATGTGAACCAAGTACATTTCCGAAACGTGTTGTAACAAATTCCGTGATCCCTTCTTTCTGCTGAGAAAGATACTGGATTATCATCTCACAGCAGCGTTTTGAAGCTCCCATTGCATTTGTCGGGTTGACCGCTTTATCAGTGGATATCATCACGAACTTTTTAACATTATGGAACTGTGCAAGAGTTGCAACATTGAATGTTCCTATAACGTTATTCTTTATAGCCTCCATCGGAGATTTTTCCATTAGCGGAACGTGCTTGTGTGCAGCTGCATGGAAAACGATATCCGGCTTGTATTCCTCGAATATGGTATTCATCCTGTCGTAATCACGCACAGAAGCTATAAGTGTCTCGATATTGAGTGTGTTGCCGTATTCCATGATCAGTTCCTGCTGTATGTCATAGGCAGTATTCTCATAAATATCGAGTATGATTATCTGTTCAGGCGAATACTTGGATATCTGACGGACAAGCTCAGAACCTATCGAACCGCCGCCGCCTGTTATCAGACATTTCTTGCCCCTTATGAACTCTTTTATCTCGACGTTATCAAACTTTATGGACTCCCTTCCGAGAAGGTCCTCTATCTTGAAATCACGTATCTGATGAACGAGCTTATATCTTGATTCGTCAAAAATAAGGCTTCCTATGAAAGGTATGACCTTTATGGGAACATTAGTTGATGAACATATACCGAGTATTCTCTGTCTGTCGTCATCATCACATGACGGGATAGCAAAAACGATCTGCTCGATATCATATTCCTTCACTATCGCAGGTATCTCATGGGTAACTCCCACGATCTTTACGCCTTTGATATCCTTACCGATACATAGGCTGTTATCATCAACTATGCAAACAGGATCATACTCAGCACAGCTCTTATCAGCTTCATACGGTGATCCCTTTGCGTTAAAAATCTCGGTCAGAATTGTTTCACAGGCCTGACCTGCACCGACAATAAGTGTTCGTTTCATTTTTTACACTCCAATTAATATTTTTTCGCTCAATATAATTACCTGGAAATAATATGAAAGAACAATCCTGCCATGACGGGAGCAGAAAAAGTCATTATCAGCAGTCAAATAAAACTGCTGTCAGCGAATCTCTCTGCTTCAGAAAGTGCATACTCTGCCATGATACCGAATGTCACCGCCATGACTTTCCTGCCTGAACGCAGAAAACATGACAGATCAGATGTATAGCAGGAGCAGCGATCTGATCGCTAACCATCCTTACTTCATCGGAGTATGACAACAGTTATTATAGCGTTGATGAAGTTTACCCCCCCTAATATCCGGAGCTCTTATAACAGAGCGGCTGATGCTTCATATCCGCTGTGAATCCCTTTAAGGGAAATACGTTCCATTGGGATATTTCGCATACATCCGGACAGATAAGGCATTGTTTCCCGGCCCCGTAAACACAGCCGGAAAAAATAAAACAGTTACAAAGTCTTGATGATATCGTCCCCCCCCGTAATACAGGCATTCTTCGATATCATCATGAACTTCTTACAGACATTAGCGATATTCTGTATACCGTCAACATTCTTAGTCTTTCTGTTCAGTTAAATTTAGTATAGCACACTTCTTCATGAATTGCAATGATGTTTTCAAATCAATTCAATGCACAAAAGAAGAATACTTATGTGAAATGTTACTACTTTTCATTTCTGCAAAAATACATATGGTATGATATGTTTCTTTAAAAACTCATGAAAAAACTGTTCTTCACATATCATATTATATTGACAGAAAGGCATTTCCGAACCTTGTTTTTTGTAAATTCATTCCAAAGCCGGTAAGATTTGAGTGCTTTCTGTTATGATAAATTTAAAAATATGCCGCAAATGCATTTTTTCCCTTGTCAAAACAAAAGTATTGATGTATAATGTTATAGAAAATGTGAATGTGATCGAAATGAGGAGGTCAGTAAATGAAAGGTATAATTCTCGCAGGCGGATCAGGTACAAGGCTTTATCCGCTTACAAAAGTAACGAGTAAACAACTCCTGCCGGTATATGACAAGCCGATGATCTTTTACCCGTTATCAACACTCATGCTCGCAGGTATCCGTGATATCCTCATTATCTCAACTCCTACGGATACGCCGAGATTTGAACAACTGCTTGGCGACGGAAGCTCAATGGGAATCAATCTCAGCTATGCAGTCCAGCCCAGTCCTGACGGACTCGCTCAGGCATTCATCATCGGAGAAGAATTTATCGGCGGCGATACCTGTGCAATGATTCTCGGAGACAACATCTTCTACGGCGGCTGGTTCAGAAGGAACCTTCAGGAAGCTGTAAGAAATGCTGAAAGCGGCAAGGCTACGATATTCGGCTATTATGTACAGGATCCGCAGCGCTTCGGTATCGTTGAATTTGACAACAGCATGAACGTTATCTCAGTTGAAGAAAAACCGGAAAATCCAAAATCAAACTATGCTGTTACAGGTCTTTACTTCTATCCAAAGGGCATCAGCACTATGGCTAAAAGTGTAATACCTTCCGCAAGAGGTGAACTCGAAATAACAGATCTGAACCGTCTTTATCTTGAACAGGATGACCTGAAAGTCCAGATACTCGGACGTGGCTTTGCATGGCTCGATACAGGTACGATCGAAAGTCTCATGGACGCTTCTGCGTTTATACAGACCGTTCAGGAACGTCAGGGTGTCGTAATATCGTCTCCTGAAGAAGTCGCATATTACGAGAAATGGATCACTAAGGAACAGCTTTTACAGACTGCCGAAATGTATGGCAAATCACCTTATGGTGTACATCTCCGCCGTGTTGCTGACGGCAAATTCTTATTCTGAGGTGAATAACAATGACAGTATTTATTACAGGCGGCGCAGGCTTTATCGGCGCAAATTTCGTATTCCATATGCTTGATACATATCCGGACTATCGTATAGTATGTCTGGATAAGCTGACTTATGCAGGCAATCTTTCAACTCTTGCTCCGGTGATGGATAACCCAAATTTCCGTTTCGTAAAGATAGACATATGCGACCGTGAAGCTATCTATAAATTATTCGAGGAAGAAAAGCCGGATATCGTTGTAAACTTTGCAGCTGAGTCACACGTTGACCGTTCTATTGAGAATCCTGAGATATTCTTACAGACAAATATCCTCGGAACACAGGTCCTCATGGACGCTTGCAGAAAGTACGGCATACAGAGATATCATCAGGTATCCACAGATGAAGTTTATGGCGATCTTCCACTTGACAGACCTGATCTCTTTTTCACAGAGACTACACCTATCCACACAAGCAGTCCCTACAGTTCATCAAAGGCAGGCGCAGATCTGCTCGTTATGGCTTACCACAGAACTTACGGTCTGCCTGTGACAATTTCAAGATGTTCAAACAACTACGGCCCATATCACTTCCCTGAGAAGCTGATACCTCTTATGATAGCAAATGCACTTGCTGACAAGCCTCTGCCTGTATATGGTGAAGGTCTGAATGTTCGTGACTGGCTTTACGTTGAGGATCACTGCCGTGCTATCGACCTTATCATTCATAAGGGCAGAGTAGGCGAAGTTTACAACGTAGGCGGTCACAACGAGATGAAGAACATCGACATCGTCAAGCTCATCTGTAAGGAACTTGGCAAGCCTGAGAGCCTTATTACTCATGTTGAGGACAGAAAGGGTCACGATATGCGTTATGCTATCGATCCTACAAAGATCCACAATGAACTTGGCTGGCTGCCTGAGACAAAGTTCGAGGACGGCATCAAAAAGACTATCAAGTGGTATCTGGACAACAAGGAATGGTGGGAAACTATTATTTCCGGTGAGTATCAGAATTACTATGATAAGATGTATGGAAA
>JAFOMV010000128.1 GCA_017418765.1 Ruminococcus sp.
CAAAGTGTTATAATGTATGTATCTGTATTTTTATAGAAAAGAGGTCTATATATGGCAAAAGATAAAAAGCTGGTCACTGAGATAACCTCCATGGACGAGGACTTCGCTCAGTGGTATACTGATATCTGCAAAAAGGCAGAGCTTATCGAGTACACAAGCGTCAAGGGTTGTATGGTCATCCGTCCTTACGGCTATGCTATCTGGGAGAATATCCAGAGAATACTTGATACAACTTTCAAGGAAACAGGCCACGAAAACGTTTGTATGCCTATGTTCATCCCTGAGAGCCTTCTCCAGAAAGAAAAGGACCACGTTGAAGGCTTTGCTCCCGAAGTTGCATGGGTAACTCACGGCGGAAGCGAAAAGCTCGAAGATCGTCTTTGCGTACGTCCTACTTCCGAAACTCTGTTCTGCGAACACTACGCCAATATAATCCATTCATACCGTGATCTCCCCAAGCTCTACAACCAGTGGGTAAGCGTTGTAAGATGGGAAAAGACCACTCGTCCTTTCCTCCGTTCAAGAGAATTTCTCTGGCAGGAAGGCCACACTATCCACGCTACTGCTGAGGAAGCTGTTGAGGAAACAGAGCGTATGCTCAATGTATACGCTGACTTCTGTGAGAAGTCCCTTGCTATGCCTGTTATAAAGGGCAAGAAGACCGAAAGTGATAAATTTGCAGGAGCTGTATCCACATACGCTATCGAGGCTCTCATGCACGATGGCAAGGCCCTCCAGGCAGGTACTTCACACTACTTCGGCGATGGCTTTGCAAAGGCTTTCGGCATTGAGTACACAGACAAGGAAAACAAGAGAGTAAATCCTTATCAGACAAGCTGGGGCGTTACAACACGCCTTATCGGTGCAGTTATCATGACTCACGGCGACAACAGCGGTCTTGTACTTCCTCCGGCTGTTGCACCTGTACAGGTAGTTATCGTTCCTATCGCTCAGCACAAGGAAGGCGTTCTCGACAAGGCTAACGAGCTCTTTGAGAGACTTAAAAAGGCCGGCGTAAGAGTTAAGCTTGACGATACTGACAACTCACCCGGCTGGAAGTTCGCTGAGTATGAGATGAAGGGCATTCCGCTTAGAGTGGAGATCGGTCCCCGTGATATCGAGGAGAACAAGTGCATCATCGCTTCACGCTGGAACGGTGAAAAGGCTGACTTCTCACTGGACGAGCTTGAAAGTGCCGTTGCTCAGAAGCTTCAGGAAGCACATGACGGTATGTACAACAAGGCACTGGAAAACCGCAAAAACAGAACCTATGCCTGCACAAGCATCGATGAGATCAAAAAATCTCTCGAAGAAAAGGGCGATGGTTTTGTAAAAGCAATGTGGTGCGGCGAAGAAGCCTGCGAGGACGAAGTCAAAGAAAAGACAGGTGTCGGCTCAAGATGTATCCCCTTTGAACAGGAACATCTCAGCGATGTTTGCGTATGCTGCGGCAAGCCTGCTAAGCATATGGTATACTGGGGCAAGGCATATTAATAAAACAAAAAGACCTTTCAGCAAATTTTATGCTGAAAGGTCTTTTTTTATTCAACAGTTATTTTTCCGCCCTGCATATGTGTAAAGGCATACTTCTGGAATGAAGGTATATTTTCCTCATTAGTGAAAAGGTCAGTTTTCATGTAGAAATAGCCAAGATCATACACTGCTCCTGATTCTGCATTTTCGGGCACTTTGAAATAGAATGTGGCAATATCGCCATCCATGCCTTTATTTCCCGAAAACATACTGGTAAAGAATATACATCCCTTTTTATTATCAGCAAGTACAGACGGAAGCCCATCCTGCCACTCCATGCATACAGCGCCTGATGCGGCTTCAAGTGCATCGCCTTTCTTGAACTTTACCTCACGCTCAGCAGGGTTTGACATCTCAGGTTTCAGCACTTCGGGATATATGATATGTATACCGCACATATTCCACTGAAGATCGGCATTTTTGACTGACATAGTCACCTCTGCTATACCGCCTGGCTTTGCGGTGGTATTGCTGAGACTTACCTGAGCACCATCTCCTGCCAGATCGGGCACATCCTTGAAAGCCTCGTTCATCTGATCCGGATTTATTACTGAATCTGTAACAGCCGCAGAGGAGACACTGCTGCCTCCTGATACGGAACTGCTGTTTCCAACGTTATTATCAGAGCATCCTGCTGCTGACAGAACTGCCATTATCAACGCTGCCGCTGCTGCTGCTTTACGCTTCATAGGTCTTATTCTCCTTTTTTTTGCCTTCCACAACGAGTTCATCTCCATTTGCGGAAACTGCAATGATCTCTGTTTCTGAGGCATTTTCAATGATTATCTCTGCTACTTTATCTTCTACCTCCTGACGTATCACACGGCGGATATCTCGTGCACCGTATGGCTTGCCGAAAGACTTTTCAGCTATTAGCTTCAATGCCTCGGGAGTATAGGTTATTTCTATATTCTTCTCAGCAAGAGGTTCTTTCATCTCATCCAGCATAAGAGCTGCGATATCTGCGAAATTCTCCTTTGTAAGCTGTCTGAATACGACTATCTCATCGATACGGCTGATAAATTCGGGACGGAGGAAATCTCTCAGTCCTTTCATTGCCTTATCCTTTGATATCTCGTCAATTGTACGATTGAAGCCTACACCTACGCTCTTGTCAGTTGATCCTGCGTTTGAAGTCATACAGATTATGGTATTCTCAAAGTTGACTGTTCTGCCGTGAGCATCATCTACCTTGCCCTCGTCCAGTATCTGCATGAGGATATTCATAACATCGGGGTGAGCCTTTTCTATCTCGTCAAAGAGGATGACTGAGTAAGGTCTGCGGCGCACCTTTTCTGTGAGCTGACCAGCCTCATCGTATCCTACGTATCCGGGAGGCGAACCTATCATTCTTGCAACTGAGTGCTTTTCCATATACTCTGTCATATCAAGACGGATAAGCGGCTCGGGAGAATCGAACATCTCCTCAGCAAGAGCCTTTACCAGTTCTGTTTTACCAACACCGGTAGGGCCTACGAATATGAATGACGCAGGACGTCTGCGCTTGTTGAGCTGAACTCTTGTACGCTTGATAGCCTTTGTCAGAACCTCTACAGCTTCATCCTGACCCAGTACTCTGCTCTTGAGAGCACCCTCAAGCTTAGCTATCTTCATGAACTCGTTTTCTGCTATCTTGCTTGCAGGTATACCGGTCCAGAGCTCTACTACCTTAGCGATATCGCCCTCTGTTACCTGTACATTTTCAGCCTTATCCTTCAGGGAAGCTTCTGTTTCACGAGCGTGAATGAGCTTGCCCTTTACCTCTGCAAGCGCCTTATAGTCTATTTCATCCTGTTCGGATATGGTCTTTTCCATTCCTTCAAGGACAGTTATCTCCTTCTTTATCTTCTCATATTCTGCTATTTCGGGAGAGCGTATGCAGGTATAAGCGCAGGCTTCATCCATAAGGTCGATAGCCTTATCGGGGAGGAAGCGGTCTGTGATGTATCTCTCTGAGAGAACAGCGCATACTCTTACCAGATAGTCTGAGATGTGGAGATGATGGTATGCTTCGTAGTATTTCTTGATACCGAGAAGTACGCTTACAGTATCCTCGATATTTGGTTCGTTTACTGTAACGGGCTGGAAACGTCTTTCAAGAGCCGAATCCTTTTCGATGTACTTGCGGTATTCTCCGAAAGTAGTAGCACCTATTACCTGTACCTCACCTCTTGAAAGGGCAGGCTTCAGGATATTTGCGGCATTCATTGAGCCTTCGGAATCTCCTGCGCCCACAAGGTTATGCACCTCATCGATAAAGAGGATTATGTTTCCCTCACGCTTTACCTCGTCTACAAGTCCCTTTACTCGGCTCTCAAACTGTCCTCGGAACTGAGTTCCTGCAACAAGAGCGGTAAGGTCAAGGAGATAGAGCTTCTTATCCGCAAGATTGAATGGTACATCGCCTGAGTGTATTCTCTGAGCGATACCCTCTGCGATGGCTGTTTTACCAACACCGGGTTCACCGATAAGGCAAGGGTTGTTCTTTGTTCTTCTTGAAAGTATCTGTATAACACGGGCGATCTCCTTATCACGTCCGATTATATTGTCAAGCTGACCGTCAGCTGCCTTCTGTGAAAGGTTAGTACAATAGCTTCCCAGGAATTTAAGTTCTTTTTTCTTATCTTTGCGGGTGCCGAACGGGCTTTTCTTATCGCTTTTCCCATTTTCAGATGAACTCTTGCTGCCGCTTTCGCCTTTAAGTCCTCCCAATGCGCTGCCGATAGCACCGAGGAAACCTCTGTGTTCGCCGTTATCTTCGCTGCTGTCATTTACATCATTGTTGTCGCCGCCGAACATATTTGTAATAAAATCAGGCATAAGTCCTGAGCCGCCCATCTCAAATGAGTCGCCGTCAAGCATCCCCATCATCTGATCTGAAAGCTGATCGAGCTCCTCATCAGTTACGCCGAGCTTATCCATATACTCAGCTACCTGCGGGATGTTTCTTTTTCTTGCACATGTAAGGCAAAGGCCTTCATTTCTTTTGTCATCGCCCTGTACCGAAGTGATGAATACAACGGCAGGACGCTTGCCGCAACTGCTGCACATTATCATATTTATCGTTTCCCTCCTGTTTGCCGGAAATATGCTTCAGGCGCCATTTCGCCTGCTAAGTATTTTTTCTGTTATTTGAGTCCGCATACAAAATCGTATACATACTTGAATACATAAGAATTTTCTATTGCTGGATGGCTTGTCATAAGAGACCTGTCACTGCCGTAAACCACTGATATACGCACTGCTATGGCAATGCCGAGCACTATTGCAGCTCCCTTTGCTATGCCCATTGCAGCACAGAGAAAATGTCTCATAAAACCCGGTTCCATAGTATCGTTTCTGCCGATAGCTCCTGCTATGAACACAGAAAGCAGCATTATCACGCCCATGATCACTATCATGACAATGAACTTCAATGAGCTGATATACGGCTCGTCAACAAGATTTGTGCATATGTATTCAGAAGCTGCCTTCTGATCCTCATCATCCATAAGCTGAGGTATCATGTCTCTGAATACAGACGGCTCATTATAAACCTTATCAGCAGCGCACTCTGCTGCGTATTTGCTGAGATCCTTTGAAACTATATCTCTTATGATATTGCTGTATGCGTTGTGGAGCACATTATAAAAAGCGCCCTCCTCAGCCACTTTTTTGCCGTTGATATTATTGACGAATTTATATATATCCGAATCATGATCGTCTGATTTCATCAGAACGCTTCTGAGCTTCTCCTTGTTGACTGACAGACCGTATTCGGAATTTTCCAGTTCCTCTGCAAGCTTATCTACCAGTGTATCTCCGTCTATAGCTCTGTTGATATTCTTGACATTAGTATCTCTTACGGCTGTTCTGTAAATAGACGATGCTATCGAACCTCCTGCTGATATGGCTATAACTGCCGCAAGGACAAACCCTACAGCTGATACTATAGCTTTTACAAGCCCTCTTTTGATCGTGATTATTACGAATAGCAGTATTGCTGCGGCTGCTATACCGTCAAATACCCACCATAAACTTTCGTTCATATTATTCTCTGCCTATGAGGCAGATACCTCCCTCCATATGTGGTATCTTTATATCGCCGCTGATAATGTTATCAGCTCTCATAGTCTATCCTGTCTAATTTATTGTAGCCTTTAAGGAATACGTGCTTGCCGTTTTTCACGAAACCCGTATAGGAATCGCTTACCTCTGCGATGGAACGCAGTCCGCCGTTGAAGTCGTAAGCCATCATATGCCCCTGAGTGAGTACATATGCAAGTCCGCCTTTAACTGCTGCATCCACAGCAGGTTCTTCAAGTTCTATTATCAGCGGTTCGGAACTGCCATCATTGAAAAGTGCCGCTATATATTTACGACGGTCATCATTGTTTACTATAACGACAGATTTGCCTCCGCTGCTTGCGCCGCCTGCCATATCGCCGTCATAGGGGTAATATGAGGATATCTGTCCGCTGCCGTCCACATATCCGCAGGCATCTTTTCCGAGTACGAATGCACCGCCGTCAAAGCCATGAACTTCAACACCCATAGTATTAAGCCCGGGGGATGTCCATATCTCGCCATCCTGACTGAAATCGAGGCACTGAACACTTGTTACGAGTTTTCCGCCCTCTGCTTCAAGATATGTCATAACGCAGCCGCTGCTCTCCGCAGTAAAACTGATATCACTTACAAGCTCCATACACTTTCTTTTGTATACGAGAGTTCCTTTTTTATCATAGACAAACATCTCGCAGCTGTAGTTATCAGAGGTAGTGACTACCCCTGTATATCCCTCACTGCTTAACTTTGCAAAGAGGATATTATTATCAAATTCCTTGCTGTATATGACCGATTCGCTGTCCTCTACAGAGAGCTCATTTCCGCTGCTCTCGTAGATAAGGGCCTTTCCGCCTGCCGCACAGAGTATAGAATTTGTATAGTTATGCTGACGTTTGCGTATAAGGTTTCCTTCGGTATCATAGTATAATGTATAAGTATCGCTGAGCAAGACGATATTTTTTCCCGCAGCACGCACCTGATAATCAGTACCGCTGCTTACCTCTATAGGGAAGTTACCGTCTGCGAGCTGACCTGAATTAACGATAGTCCTGTACTGCTCGCCTATGCCTCTGAGCTTGTTGTACCACATATCCTTAGTGAGATACAAACCTGCCCCGATAGCGGCAAGCAGAAGAAATATAAGAAATTTCAGCAGCTTCTTTTTCCTTTTTCTGCGATTTTTTATGTCTACGATATCTTCTGTATCGTATTTAGGCATCAAGGTACCTCCTTCTGTTCTTTCAGCAATTCATCTGTACTGTAAAAAACACGGTTAAGGTAAAGGCCGTGAGCCATAGCAGTCCTGCCTGCTTTAAGGCGGTCTTTAGCCTCAAGGATACGGGGCATATCATCGGGAGAAAAACGCTTCTCACTGACATCTAACAGAGTGCCTGCCATTATCCTAATCATATTATACAGAAAACCGTCGCCTTTTACAAGCATTATAACTGTATCTCCACTATTTTCTATTTTAAAAGAATAAATAGTTCTTACCGCTGTTGAAACATTTGTACAGTCAGCACAAAAAGATGAGAAATCATGTGTGCCAATGAAATGCTGAGCAGCTTCTCTTGCTGCGTCTATATCAAATTTTCTCCTGTAATGGAACATAAGATCGGGGGCGAATGGATTTTTTGATTCGCTGCAATGTATCTTGTAAATGTATTCCTTGCCCTTGCAGTCAAACCTTGCATGAAAATCCATAGGAACTTCCTCACAGCTTAGTATGGATATATCATCGGGGAGCTCACCGTTTACGCCTCTGCAAAAGCCAAGAGTGCTTATGCTGCTGCTTGTCTTTACATTAAAGCAGAACATATTTGCATGGACTCCCGTATCCGTCCTTGAACATCCTGTGATGGAAACGGGCTCATTCAGTACCTTTGAAAGGTGCTTCTCAAGAGTGCCCTGCACCGTCACTGCATTGTTCTGTATCTGAAAGCCGTGATAATTAGTGCCCCTGTAAGCTATGGTAACTTTAAGGTTTCTCATCATCTGCCTCCTCTCCCGAATATAATATCTCTGCTGTACTTTCAGCATCCTCGAAGAAGAAGTTAGCATCCTCGTCATCCAGCAAAAATTCTACAGGCTGAGAGTATGCCGCAGCTTCGGAATTATCGGGAACTTTCCTTTTCTTTCTGAATAAATCCATAAAGGCAAAGAGGATGAACAGAGCAAGCGCCGCTGATGAACAGCATACGCCCGTTATCAGTCCCTCGGGGATATATCTTATGCGGATATCATGATGTCCCTGAGATACCTTTGCGCCCAGCATCGACTGCATAAGCCTGAATGTTTCAGCTTTCTGCCCGTCGATATAAACGCTCCAGCCCTTTTCATATGGGATAGAAAGAAAGAGTACACCATCCTGCTTCACATCTACAGTTCCGCATATCTCAGTATCGCTGAAGCTGCTTATCTCCAGCTGCTCATCTGCAAGGGCGCTGTATGCTTTTTCAAACGCCTCCTTACTGAGAGCATATACCATAAGACGGTAGCTTCCTGTTTTTGTGCCGGATTTTATACCTACCTTAACTGTGGATTCCTCGCCATCCTGAGCGTTTCCCATAGGGTATACCAGAGGGTAGTGCTCTATAAGCTTTCCGCTGTCGATAGTAGCACCTCCGCATTTAATGGCGAGTTCATTGCAGCAGCCTCCTGTACCGCTTGCATATCCGTAAAGATAACCGTCCTTTACTCCACTGTAAGTGTAGACAGAATCAGCGCTTTCATCCTTTTTCAAAGCACGGAAAGTATAATTTCCGAAGCTGTTTCTTGTGACATCTATATTGTTGTTTTCAACTATGGCAGGACTCTGCGGAGAGTATACGTCTCCTTCAATGCCTGTCGCTCTTGATATGAGTTCATTCTGATACAAAAATGGATTTTTATCCTGCTTATCAGGCATATCCAATATATCACTGTTCATCATGAATCCGAGTGACAGCGGATATTTGTTTTCGTACATATGAACTCCGTTTGCTACATTTCTGTGTTTCAATGCCATTTCTTCTGTATGCAGCGGCCCGTTCTTGCAGATGAGGTATTTCAGTCCGAGCAAAGAATTTGTAACAGGTGTGGAAAGACGGTAATAATATCTGTTTCCTGCCTCAGAGGCATACAGTCCAAGGCGGCTCATAAATTTGGTAACAGAAACGTTAGCCGCTGATGAGAACTGTGAAAGTCCGTAATAACCGTAAAGTGCGCTGTCGTTGAGAGTGTATGTATTAGTCATCTCAAGCCTGTAAAAAGGCGAATCATCCTGACTGCGGATATCTGAGAGAAGTTTCTGCACCTCAGTATTCTTTGTGGGGTATTCATTGTAATTGGTAGTAGTTACCGTCCTAACGCCTATCTGAGCATTTCCTGCGAATTCACTTATAAGCGCTGCTCCAAGTGCAAGACACATTGCATTATTTCGCATTTTTGTGCTTTTGAACGGGAACATCTTTACCGATATGAAAACAAGCAGAAATGCAGCTGTTATGAAACATGAACTTGTAAAAGCTCCCTCAGCGCTGAATTTTTCCCTTGTCGTATACCATTTAAGGAAAAAAACAGCCGCAGGACATACCAGCATGAAAATAAGATGGCATATCTTCACGCCCTTTTTCATAATTATATCCATTGCTCTGTACGCCGATGATGCAAGCACAAAGCTGAATATGAAAGCAAACCTGTAAGGTATCTGATTAGTGAAGTGAAAACCGTGAAATATGTAGTTGAGGATATTTATATTGCAGCTGACCGTTATAACAGCAAGCATGATAAGGGAAGATATCTTCTCTCTGAGCTTTATGCCGAAGGAAAAGAAGAAAACTCCGAAAAGCATGAGCGCCAGCATCCCACAGGCGAAATTCGGAAGCCCCTCCACCTTTGTTGGCTCGCTGTAGGAAAGCAAATTTGCAAATATATCCTGCCATTTCTCATATATGGTCACATTCTTCGGCATTGTGTTCCTTGCACTGTATGTGAGCTGAAGTCCGAAATATGCAGGCAGGAGCATGAAGCCTCCCAGACCTATGCCCAGTACCGATGAACGTATCATAAGTCCCAGCTTGCGGAACCAGTCCTTTACGCCTTTACATTCGATGATGCTTGCTGATGCGAACATGAACACTGAAAATACACAGGTAAAATATGCGATGTAGTAGTTGGATATCAGCGATAATGCCAGGGCGAGAGTGAATACTTTCCACTTGCCCTCACGGCAGATCGCAACTATTCCCAGCATTACAAGAGGGAAAAGTGCAATGGTATCGAACCACATGACGTTCCAGTAGTAGCCGAGAGTGTAACTGCTGAGGGCATACATACATGAAAATATGCATACCGAAATATCACGGCGCTTGTAGGTATATCGCAGGAACGTACTGAAAAAAGCTCCCCCGAAGCCTATCTTGGCGCAAAGCAGGAACATCTGAGCGTCTCTTGCGCCGTCATTGGTGAAGAATACGGATATCCAGTTAAGAGGACTTGCCGCATAGTAGGATATCAGTGAAAGGAAGTTGGTGCCAAGACCGTTTTTCCATGAATAGAGGAAAGACCCTCCGCTTACCAGTTTTTCACGTACAACTCTGAAAAAGGGGAAGTACTGATGCCACAGGTCCACAACAAGCATCTGCTTATCACCGAAAGGGTGTATCCCTGCCTGAGCGAAAGAATACAGCATGATGCCAAAGGGTATCAGAAAAGAAAGCACGAAGCAGAATATACCGCTTTCATAGAATTGTTTTTTTGAGGCAGTACAGCGTAATGTGTCTGTTTTTATGTCTGCACTGCTGAATCGTTCATTGTCCATATGAGCCTTTCATTTATTTAACCGAGGACTATATATCCTCTGCATTTACTGTTTATTTTGTCATTATGCTCACAGCTATAACTGCCGCATAGAACAGGAGAGTCACAGCTAAAGCTATATAGTCTCTCGGCGCAGATCTGAGCTGTCTCAGTCTTGTGCGCCCCTCACCGCCGTTGTAGCAGCGGCATTCCATAGCTGTTGCAAGTTCGTCTGCACGTCTGAATGCAGATATGAACAGCGGAACAAGTATCGATACCATATTCTTCGCTCTTGTTATCAGGCTGCCTGTATCTATCTCAGCACCCCTTGCCTTCTGCGCTGACATTATCTTATCTGTTTCCTCTATCAGCGTAGGTATGAATCTGAGTGCTATCGACATCATCATAGCAAGCTCATGTACGGGGAATTTCAGCTTCTTCAGCGGGGAAAGGAGTCTCTCAATAGCGTCCGTAAGCGTTATGGGCGATGTTGTGTATGTAAGCAGAGAGCTTCCTGTGATAAGCAGCACTATCCTTAATATCATAAAAACACTGATATTAAGTGCCTCATCTGTTATTTTGATGAACCGCCACTGCCACAGTACATTTCCTGAGCTTACAAAAAGAAGATTCAGCACCGCCGTAAGTACAAGAAAGAACAGCAGAGGCTTTATGCTTTTCCAGAACATTTTAAGCTTTATCTTTGAAAGAATAACAGCCATTACAGTGTATACCGCACCTATAGCAAGGCAAAGAAAGCTTTTCCCCGTGAAAAGCATGAATATGAATATCAGCGTTATCACTATCTTGAAACGTGGGTCAAGCTTGTGTATCACGCTGTTTCCGGGGAAGTACTGTCCGATGGTTATATCTCTCAGCATATCACTGTACCTCCCTTTCTTTCAGCTTACGGATAAGGAGATCACGGGCATAGCCTACGGTGTATACTTCCTTGCCGAAATCAAGTCCCCGGCGTTTAAGTTCTCCGAAAACTCTGGTTATCTGCGGAACGTCAAGCCCTATCTGTGCTATCTCCTCTGCCCTTGCAAATACATTTACCGTATCGTCATAACAGAAAAGCTTTGCATTGCTCATGACGAGTATCTTGTCCGCAAAAGTCGCTATATCCTCCATGCTGTGAGACACTATGAGTATGGTGTTCTTAGTGCGCTGATGGTAGGCTTTGATATGCTCAAGTATCTTGTCACGGCCGGCAGGGTCAAGACCTGCGGTAGGCTCATCAAGGATAAGCACCTTCGGCTCCATAGCCATAACGCCTGCGATAGCCACACGGCGCTTCTGTCCGCCCGAAAGCTCAAAAGGAGAACGCTCCATGAATTCTTCGGGAAGTCCTATATCATGAGCTGTTTCAAGCACTCTGCGCTTTATCTCAGCCTCGTCCAGCCCCATATTCTTAGGGCCGAAAGCGATATCCTTGAATACCGTTTCCTCGAATATCTGATACTCAGGGTACTGGAAAACCAATCCTACCTGAAAGCGGACATCTCGTATTTTATTCTTGTCAGCCCATATATCCTTGCCGTCGAGAAGTACCTTTCCCGATGTGGGCTG
>JAFOMV010000129.1 GCA_017418765.1 Ruminococcus sp.
GCTCAGTACTATTACAGTGAATACAAGAAAGCCGTGACCGCAGAGGAAAAATTAGCGGTGCAGATCGAAAAGGGCGAGGAAGAATTGCAGTACCTCGACAGCGTTTTCGATTCCCTTACAAGGGCGGCTTCAGAAAATGATATAATCCAGTTACGATTAGAACTCCGTGAGCAGGGCTATATAAAGTACGCAGGCGGAAAGGCTAAGCCTCCAAAGGCACTGCCTCCCATTGAGTACAAGTCAGGCGACGGGTTTACGATTCTTGTTGGCCGCAACAACAAACAAAACGACCAGCTTTCCCTGAAATTTGCGGAGAAAAACGATATATGGCTGCATACTCAGAGCATTACAGGCTCTCATGTGCTCATACTGACGGATGGCTCAACTCCCCCTGACAGTACGATAGAGGAAGCCGCTATAATCGCCGCAGTTAACAGCAGAGGGCGCAGTTCGTCACTTGTCCCAGTTGATTACTGCCTTGCACGATATGTGAAGAAGCCCGCAGGCGCAAAGCCCGGCAAGGTCATATTCACCAATTACAAGACCGCTTTCGTAAGACCTGACACAGAGGTCGAAGAAAGGCTCAGGGTAAAGTAATGGCAAGGCTCGGTAAGGATTTCTTTCACCGTCAGGTGGATGAGGTCGCAAGAGATCTTGTGGGGAAGGTCATCTTCCGCAGAATGGCTGACGGTTCGGTAATGAGTGAAAGGATAGCTGAGACTGAGGCTTACGGCGGTGAGGAAGACCTTGCCTGTCATGCTTCCAAGGGAAGGACAAAGAGAACAGAACTCCTTTATGGAAAATGCGGCGTGATGTACGTTTATCTTTGCTATGGTATGCATTGGCTGATGAATGTGGTCACAGGAGAAACGGAACAGCCTCAGGGCGTACTCATCCGTGCTGGTGAAAAGCATGATGGACCTGCCAAGTTTACGAAATATCTCGGCATAGACGGAAGCTTTAACGGCAGAGATATTTGCAGTGAGCCTGATATATGGATAGAAGATGATGGATACAGACCTGATATCATCGAAGCTCCCAGAGTAGGCATTGACTACGCAGGGGAGTACTGGAAAAATGTAAAGCGAAGATTTATAGCTGTTAAAGGGAAGTGATGGCAATGAATATCAGAGGTATAGGATGCGATTCCGTCTGCGGCAGCGGCGGTATATGCTATAAGCCCGAAAAAGGAACATATTTGTTCATCATAGCCAAGAACAGGATAAGATTTCGTATGGGTGAAAAGGAAACGGCATATCCTGATGGAACGGCTGTTATTCTTGATGATAAAGACAGTTTTGAGTTTTTCCCTGAAGGCAAAGCACTGGTATATGACTGGATATGCTTTGACGCAGAGGGCGACGGTGATCTTATGGAATCATTTGAAGCCGTATTAAACAGACCTGTGTGCTATACCGACAGTGAGTTTATTTTTCCGCTTATACGCAATATAATGGCTGAATACTATTCACTGGAGACAAGGCGTGTAAAGATGCTCGATAATCTTATGAGGATACTCCTTATGAAACTCAGTGAATCGGGGTTATGCCATGAGGAAAAGGCAGTACATACAGCAGTACCGCATTACAGTATGCTTGTGGAACTCAGGGAAAAAATATACCGCAATCCACAGCAGAAATGGAATGTTGATACTATGGCAGCGGATGTCAATATGTCAAGGTCATATTTTCAGCACGTATACCGTGAGGTTTTCGGAGTATCCTGTATCTCCGACGTTATAAGCGGAAAGATCGAAAAAGCCAAGGAAATATTGAATGAAACGAACTGTACAGTTTCACAGGTAGCGGCTATGTGCGGCTATGACAATGAGGAACACTTCATGCGGCAGTTCAAAAAGATAGTGGGAGTTACTCCTACAAAATACAGAAAACAGTTATAAGCGGCAGCAGCAGACAGTTAAGGCAAAAGTGAAAGAAAGGTGAACAGCTTTTTTATCAGTTTTTCACATTCTCCCGATTTCGCAAATACTGATGATCATAGAGGATATATGCGGAAAAATGACGGAAAACAGGCGAAAATCTCATATCATAATGCTTCTCTGACGCTGGAGCGTTCATGATTCAGATTAAGATTATTTTAAGCTTGTTCAGATATAATATGATCAAACGATACGAAAGGAGTGTGAAGCTCCAGACGGAGATATTCCGCCGTGGAGGTGCTTATGGCAATTAATACTTTTGCTCGTAAAGAAATAAAATTTCTCCTCAATATGGATCAGTATCACGGACTTATGGAGGTCATAAATGAATACATGAATCCCGATAAGTATTGCATTGGCGGCAAGGAGTACGGAATATACAATATATATTACGATACTCCCGATGATTACCTCATAAGGGAATCGCTTGCAAAGCCTTACTACAAGGAGAAGATCAGACTCCGCAGCTATTATTCACCGGCTGCTCCCGACGATATGGTATTTCTTGAGATCAAAAAGAAGATCGGAGGTATAGTGACGAAAAGGCGAGTACAGATGACACTTGCAGAATCGGATGCTTACTTCAGAGATCATTCAAAGCCTGAGATGAACAAATACATAACTGAACAGGTATTCAGAGAGCTGGATGTATTTCTTGGAAATTATCCGATCGCTCCCAAGCAGTATATCAGTTATCAGCGAGAAGCTTTCTTCGGTAAATATGACAGCGATTTCAGACTAACCTTTGACAGGAAGATAACCGAAAGACGTTACGATCTTGGTCTTAACTATGAAAGCTACGGCAATTACATCATAGGTGCA
>JAFOMV010000130.1 GCA_017418765.1 Ruminococcus sp.
GGCTCTCAGCCCGTTTATCGGCGGTCAGCCCCGGGAATCATAATAGGTAAAATACGCTCGTAGAAAGTTGCATGAATGAGCTTTCGGACAGGGGTTCAATTCCCCTCGCCTCCACCAAATGGCAAATCCTGATATACAGCAGATTATTAATTTTACTGCCGATATATCGGGATTTTTTATATTTTCTGTTCACAAATATTTTCGGTTCAGATACAAGGAGTTTTGAAATAAGGCAATATTTCCCCTAAAAATATGACACGAAAACAGACACGAATCTACTTCAAGCCGCATGATCCCCTATCAGTGCAATTCTCATTAACAGGCTTTGATAGCTTACCTATTTTGTATATTGTCTCACATCCATTGTAATCGTACAATAAAGCCTACAAAAATCGTAGATTATCATTGCGTTTCCGAGCCTGATGTGATATAATGTTCATACTGAAAAAAACATAAAAGTGCAGTTCCTCAAATAAAGGTTCTGTGCTTTGTTTACATATAAAGAGGAGTATTTGATATGGAACTTTACGATGCTATAAATAACAGAAGAACTGTCCGTGAGTTTGAGAATGAAGTTATCCCCGAAGAAATAATCGAAAGAATAATAGGAGCTGCCTTAAAAGCCCCTACCAACGATCATATGAGAGACTGGCATTATATCGTTGTAAGTGATAAGAGTATGATGGCAAGATTGCTTGATATAATTCCAAAGGGAATATCTGATGAAGATATGGATGCACTTATAAAAGACTGGAATCTGACAGACAGTTTACAGCAGGAGTGTTACCGGAATGCTGTTCCAAAGCAGTACAGAATGCTGTTTGACGCATCAGCGATCATAATTCCGCTGCTCAAGCAAAAGACGGATATACTTCACCCCGACAATATATCGCATCTCAATGGTTTTGCCTCTATCTGGTGCAGTATAGAGAATATATTCCTTGCAGCAACAGCTGAGGGATACGGCTGTAATTTAAGAGTTCCGCTTGGCGATGAGGCAGAATACGCAAGAGATGTACTTGGCTTCCCCAGTGATTACTTTATGCCTTGCTTCGTAGGAATCGGAAGACCTAAAAAGGATATACAGCCGGTCAAGCAGAAGAATATAAATATCAGGGAACGGATTCACCTGGAAAGATTCTAATGGATCAAACAGAAGAACGTTCCTTTTACAGGAAAATAATGCGATAACTGCCGTATCAGGGTTGAAATCTTAATAAAAATGTGATATAATTATTTCTGTTATAATAAAAATGGAGGTCGGCCTGATGAATAAAATGGTTTCGTTTATTCTTGCTGCATCACTCATTATGGGTGTTTCATCTGCCTGCGGTCAAAAACAGACTGTTTCGGATCAATCATCCAAGGGCAGCACTGCTTCTTACCAGAAAAACGAAAGCTATGAGGAGGCACTTAAAGAATGTTTCAATGCCTCATTCAGCACTAACGGCGGTCAGATATTCTATGCCTATATGTATCCCGATGAATACATAAATGATATGAAGGATAAGGGTGACTATAACGATATAGTAAACAGTTTCAACCAGAAACAGTCAGAACGCCCTGATCTTACTGATGGTGTCTTTGAATTCGGCAGTATAACTGAATCAAAACCTATCAATGATAAGCAGCGTGATGCTGTAAAGGCATACTTCGCTGACAAATGTGCTGACAGAGAGATCGGTATCACCGAAGATGACATTAATATAGGCGATGGATACGAAGTGAGCTACACCTACCTGAAAAACGGCAAAGAGGAAGGAAAAGACCTTGTCCTCGCTGTTGAGATCAACGATCAGGGCTGGAAAGTTATTCCTTCCTGACTGTGACGTGGAGGTCTGTAATGAAAAGAGATCAGGGGTATAATACCAAGCAAAAAGAAAATCTGCTTACATACCTTATCGAAAACAAAGAAAAGCATACTAATGTTCAGGAAATAAGCGCATACTTGTCTGCAAAGGGAACTCCTGTAGGAGTTGCTACCATATACAGACAGCTTGACAGGCTCGTAGAGCAAGGTGCTGTAAGAAAGTACTCATTTGACGGCAAGACCTGCGCCTGCTTTCAGTATATAGACAGTGATGAAGGATGCCATAATCATTTTCATCTTAAATGTCTGAACTGCGGTAAGCTCATACATCTCAACTGTGACCATCTGACAGAGATAAGCAGACATATTGCCGAACATCACGGCTTCACCATAGATTCGTCCCAGACGGTATTCTATGGTGTATGTGCCGAATGCAGCGGCAAAGAAACTGACGTAAGTGATTAAATCGACCTGATAACTGTCATTATTTCCTTGACACAGGGCTTTGTTTATGATAAAATTAGTCAGTACGGCATATTGAAGATATCTCTGCTGTACTGTCACAAGTATCGGAGGTCATTATATATGGCATTTTGTAAATACTGCGGAAAAGAGATACCTGAGGGCGGCTCTTGCACATGCCCCGGGGCTATACATGAAGAAAACGCTAAAGCGGCATCAGACATTTCAGATAGTACTTCATTTGACGTAACAGAAGGATATGAAACTATTCAGGATGAGGTCAGCGACGTATCGGCAGACACTGCACTTTATAATGCAGAAGATACGCTCTCAGCCGAAGATGCTAAGCCGCTGTATATCCCGGAAGATACAGATACGGCTCCTTCTGACAAAGAAAACAGCCGCACAGAGGATATAGTCTATTCTCCCGTATCTGATACAGAACAGAATGTCAATGAGGATAATACTGTAAAGCAGGCTCTTGACGCAGCCAAAGCCGCAGCTGACAGCGGTCCTTCGATCAGAAAAGCTGAAAAAGGCCCGTATGTCAAAAAGGCATCCGATGACACCGGCTTCATTAAGTTTGCCGCTTTAGTAGCAGCAGTATTGCTGATATTCATTGTGATCGTGCTGTCCGCAGCCGCAGGTTCCGGATACAGAGGAACTGTAAAAAAATATTTCAGTTCACGTTACAGTAAACACGGCGGCAAGACATATTATTCTCTTACTCTGCCCGATGAGGGTATAAAAGAACTGAAAAACGAGGATATGTGGCGTGATATCATCGAGGATTACAACGATGATGTCGAGGACCGCATGGATGACTGGGAGAAAAAACCGAAGTTCCGTAAAATATCCAGAGTCAAGGATATGAAGAATGCTGAAATAAAAAATGCCGAAAAATATTTCTGCAATGCAGCTGAAGCTTGCGGTGCTGACATCGACGAAGATGATATTGAGATAAAAAAAGGCTATTCAGTTATATACAGATATAAGAATACAGAAGGCGACAATGAAAAGACTACCGTCTATGTTGTGAAGATCAAGGGCGAGGGATGGAAGGTCATGAGCGATCAGACCACCTCATTCTCAGGCTTTGATAAGTGATTTGACCACAATATCGGAGAATGACGGTATCGGAGGATAAAATGACGATATGTGAATTCTGCGGAAAGGAAATACCTGACGGCGGTATTTGCAGCTGCGATGAAGCTCTTGCAGCAGCTGAGAATATGCCTGGCGTCAGCGATGAAATAAATGGGGATGATGCTGAGATCAGCATATCAGATGAGATAACGGAGGATACTGTTATTGATGTACCCGAACAGAATAGTACCGACGATGTGAATGTCCTTGATTTCCTGGATAATCCACAAAGGCCTGTATATCAGGAAGAAGAAGGCGAACACGAACAGGTCACGGCTCACGTTGAGTATGAAAGCAATGCTCAGCCTGAACAGCATTATACAGAACGCCCCGCCGTACAGCAGACGGTAAGACGCAGGGTTAGCAAAAAAGCAATTATGCGCCGAAGAAGATGTGCTGCCCTTGCTGCTATTCTTTTGTTCATATGCGGCATTTCCTTTATACATAACCATACAGGCTGCCGTGGCGCAGTACACAGCTACTGGAAATGCGTTGTAGACGAAGACGGCGGTGCTGATTACTATACTCTCGGTCTTCCAAGAGTTCTCATCAAGCACTTCAAAGATACAGGCGAATGGAAAAACCTTATCGGAAACTATGAGAATCTCTCGGCAAAAGCTGTAAAGCTGAAAAAGATCAAGAAGAAAAAGCGCATGACCAAGGATGAACTCCGTGCCGCTGAGGATTACCTCTACAACCTTGCAAGGATATATGGCGCAAAAACAGCCGATGGCGAGATAATAGCCGATAAAGGGTATTTCGTCACGGTAGTTTACAAGTTCGGCGAGGATAAAGTATTAGGCGGAGCTTATTACGTAAAGATCGAAGGTGACGGATGGAAGGTGCTCCCACACGATATGGAAGGCTGATATCCATTCTCATTATACAAAAGATATGCGGCAGCTTTCAGGCTGCCGTTTTTCATGCTCAGTTACGAGTGATGATGCAACTATATTTTAGGAGGAATTTTTTTGTCTGCTATCATATTAAGACAAACTATTATAATGCTGATACTCATTCTTGTGGGAGTTCTCTGCTCCAAAACCGGTATCATAAACAAAGAGGCAAACAAGGGCCTTTCAAATTTTCTTACGCAGATCATCAATCCCGTTGTCATATTCATGTCATATCAGACCGATTATCGCCCTGAACTTGTAAAGAACCTGCTGATGACATTCCTGCTTTCATGCATATCATATGCTGTTCTCATAGCTTCATCCTATATTTTCGTCCGCCGAAAGAAAGGATGTGATACCGAGATAGAGCGATTCTCATCTGTCTATTCAAACTGCGGATTCATGGGTATCCCACTTGTAAGTGCGCTTTTCGGCGATGAGGGAGTTTTCTATCTCGCCGCATTCATAACCATGTTCAATCTTCTTGCGTGGACTCACGGTATGATAATGCTGACAGGCGAAAAGGATATAAAAAAGGCAGCAAAAGTGTTCTGCTCCCCTACTGTCATATCAATATTTCTTGGACTTATCACATTTTTCATGCACGTACGTCTGCCTGAGATACCAGCTGCCGCTATGGACCTGCTGAAAGCGGTAAATACGCCTATCGCCATGATAGTATCAGGTGTTACTATGGCTGATACCGATATACCGTCACTGCTCAGAAAGAAAAGAGTATACTACGTCTGCTTTCTGAAGCTTCTGCTTTTCCCTGCGACTCTTGCAGTGATCCTTTCCGCATTGTTCGGCAGTATTGATGAAAAAGTCCTGCTTACCGTGATAGTTGCAGCATCTGCACCTCCTGCTGCGCTTTGCACCCTGCAATGCATAAGATATGGTAAAAATTCCCTTTTTGCCTCTGAGATATTCACTCTTGGAACAGTACTTTCAATTGCCACGCTTCCCCTCATAGTGCAGCTCACGGAATTTTTAACAAAAAAGGGAAACTGACTTTGTTAAAAATGCTGATTTTAATATTTTTTACGTTAAACTGTTTGAATTTTAGCTGAACTGTGTTATAATAAATATACGTACAGTAACATTCACAGCAAATGAAAAAATTTATTATGGCAGAATCCGCTTTTTCCGACGGATAAAAGACTGCAAACGTAACGCCGCTGTGTGGCATCAGCGATGCTTACGATCCCGAAGTAGTGTTTGTCCTAATAGTATACCTTAAAGACAAACTCAAGGAGTTTTTCGGGCGGCAGTCAATTGCCATAGAAGAAATGGAGTTGTATAATATGGAAAAAAGAGGAATCAGTAAACTCGATCTGAAAAGACGAAACCGAATGCAGATCCTGCGGGTCATAAGAGAATCAGGCCCGATCTCAAGAGTCGACGTCGCAAGCGCTCTTGAAATTACCAGGGCTGCGGTCACTATCATCACCAACGAGATGATAGAAGAAGGCGTTCTTGTGGAGATAGGAGAGGCACCTGTCAACACTGAGAAGCTTCAGAAGGGCAGAAGAAAGATCCTGATCGACATCAATGTAAACAGCCGTTTTGCACTCGGCGCTACAGTTGATGAGAAGGAAGTGAGTATAGGCCTCACTAACCTTAACTCAGAAATACTCGATAAGGCAAGCATGATAATCGATGACAGGACTACCAGCAAGGATATCATCAACTACATAATAAAGACAAGCAATGAAATGGTTGAGAACAGCGCCCTTACCAAAGACAAGATACTCGGTCTCGGCGTAGGCGTAGTACCGTCTATGTGGGGTAAGCTCAAGATATTCTACAAGGATGGCGTTCTTGATTTCACCAACTTCATCGACAAGCTCTCAGGCGGACTTGATTTCGAGATACACTGCGGTAATGCTATCGGTCTTATGGCTCTTGCAAGCAATGATTTCCGCACACAGAACGGTTATCAGACCAATCAGGCGTTCATCCACAACGGCAATCAGGTAAACCTCGCTATCATCAACAAGAATGAGCTCTCACCTGATTATATCTCATATACTTCCACTATCGAGAAGTATATCGTATGCCCTAACGGAAAGCAGTATGAGGGATATCCTAACGGTTCAGTAAAGGCTGAGCTTTCAAGAACAGCTATGCTCAATTCTTTCTATGAGATCTATTCAAAAGATAAGACACCTGTGCTCTATGAGCTTACTGAAGGCGATAAGAACAAAATAGATACCGAAAAGGTATTCATGTCTCTCATGAGAGGTGAAGAATCCGTAAAGAGTGTTGTGGACGATATCATTTCCAAGTATACCGTTCTCATCAACAACCTTGCTATCAGCCACTTTGCAAAGAGAATAGTTCTCCACAACTTCAAGCTGAACGAAAAACAGTTTGACTATGTCAAGAGAGAGATGATACGCCTTGTAAGCGAGGAGATAGCCGATAGAGTCGTACTCAGCAAGCTGGAAGGCAAGAATAACTTCCTCGGCGGCTGCGCTCTCATCATACAGGATAACTTCTATGTAAGAGGCGGAATGCAGTAAAACCTGTTAGAACAAAAAGAACACTTTACAATGCGATCTTTTATTAGTATATTTAAAGCCCCCTTTTCCTTAAAGGGGGCTTTTTGTAAATGCATATCAATTATCAAAGACCCATACCATCACTTGACGCCAAGGAGCTTCTCAGCATTTCGATAAAAGATCATTTCCTTTTCTTCGGATGTGAGCGGCAGGTCTTCTATCATAGCTATCTCATTTGCAGGGTCATCCCAGGGGCAATCGCTTCCGAAAAGAACTTTATCCGCTCCCTGCTTTCTGATTATCCTA
>JAFOMV010000131.1 GCA_017418765.1 Ruminococcus sp.
AGGTTTGAAGCGTAGAAGCCGAAACCTCCGTCAGTGTAGCCGCCCTGTCCGTAGAATGCGCCGATAACGAACATTATCAGCAGAGTTGAAGCGACGGATGAGCCGAATACGGCGATGGCTTTTTTCAGGTTCTTGTCTCTGAAAACGGTAAGTATCACGTAGCCCATCATCACCATGTACACCATCGGTACGAAATATGTGTGTATGAGTACCGCCAGCATACAGTTGACAGACCAGAGTATCATGGGCGTGAATTTGTGCTTGTACTCCTTTTTGTGGTCCATGCAGAGTATCATAGCGGCAATGAACAGCCATATAGCACCGAGAGAATTGTGGTGAGTGATCCTGTTTATAGCAGGCGGAAACGCTGCATAGAAAAGTGAACCTATAGAAGTGAACAGCAAGTTTGGTTTTATCCTACAGAGCAGTGAAGCTCCGAAGCCGCCGTTGAGTGCGAAGCATATAACTCCCCACAGACCGAGAAACTGGAAATTATGCGGAAGTATCGGCGAAAGTATTTTGAATATAACTCCGAAAAGCGGTATGGAATCAGAGTACATACACGATACAGAACCGTCGCAGGTCAGACCCTGAGTGAGGCCGATAGGGAAAGTCCAGGGGGAATTTCTGAAGAATACCCATCCGAGGTGGTGCTGAGTGGCGTCGCCTGTATAAGCAAATATCCAGTCAGTATTGGCGGGCGATATCATTGAAGCGCCGAATATTACTATGAACACTATTGCACCGAGAATTGCGCCTATAATAAAGGCAGGGATATTAAGTCTTTTCTTTTCAGTCATTTTTCTACTCCATTTGAATTTTGCCGGGCATTGAAAAGGCGGATAAAACATCCGCCTTTGTAATTATTTCATGCTCTGTGTGAAATCCTTGTATATTTTTTGTTCGATCACTTCAGCTTCCTCACGGGAAGGAGCCTTTGCAGTGATGTAGGTCTTTATCTTTGGTTCAGTGCCTGATGGACGGATTATAGCCTTGCAGCCGTTCTCCAGATAGAAAGCAAGAACGTTTGACTTAGGAAGTGTAAGTTCAGTTGTCTCGCCTGTGAGGATGTTCTTGGAAGTGCTTGCCTTGTAATCCTCGAAGCGTTCGACTTTAAGTCCGCCGATCTGTGAAGGATGATTGTTTCTCAGTTCAGACATGATGTCTTCCATACGCTTCATACCCTGTGCACCCTCAAATTCAAAGCTGTAGAGGGTCTGAAGGAACATACCGTACTTCTTGTACATATTCTCTCTTGCCTGCATAAGGGAAATACCCTGAGTTCGGTAATATGCAGCCATTTCGCAGATGAGCATTGAAGCGTTTACGGCGTCCTTGTCACGTACATAGCTGCCTGAGAGATAGCCGTAGCTTTCCTCATAACCGAATATATAGCGGTCTTCTTCACCCTTTGCTTCGAGGAGGCCGATCTGCTCACCTATGAACTTGAAACCTGTGAGGACTTCACGTATCTCAACGCCGTAAGCCTTGCCGATGAGGTTGACTATATCAGTAGTAACGATAGTTTTAACAGCTACAGGGTCCTTTGGCATAGTGCCCTTCTTGGTTCTTTGTTCACAAATATATTCAAGAAGCATAGCTCCCACTTCATTTCCTGTGAACAGAGCGAATCCGCCTTTTCCGTCGGGAACGGCGATACCTACACGGTCACAGTCGGGGTCAGTAGCGAGGAGAAGGTCGGGCTGTACCTTTTCACAGTATTCCAGAGCTACTTGAAGAGCTTCACGTATCTCAGGATTGGGGTATGGGCAGGTAGTGAAGTTGCCGTCAGGATTCTCCTGTTCCTTTACTACAGTAACGTCTGTGATACCAAGACGTTTGAGTATCTCACGTACGGGCTTGTTGCCTGTGCCGTTAAGTGGAGTGAATACAACTTTAAGTCCGCTTGAAGCACAAAGATCAGCGTTTATTCCCTCAGCGAGAACGTGCTTGTAGAAGTCCTCGATAACTTCATCGCCGATATATGAGATGTTGCCTTTGGCTAACTCCTCATCGAAGCTGCTGTGCTTAACTCCATTGAACATATCGAGAGAATTGATCTTGTCTATGATTATCTCAGCGCCTCTTAATGTTATCTGGCAGCCGTCTTCTCCGTAAGCCTTGTATCCGTTGTACTTAGCGGGGTTATGGCTTGCAGTTACCATTATGCCGCCCTGGCATTTCAGCGCACGAACTGCGAAAGAAAGGCAGGGAGTGGGCATGAGTTCTTTATAAATATGTACCTTTATACCGTTTGCTGCGAAGACTTCTGCGGCAGCCTTTGAGAAAACGTCGCTCTTTATGCGGCTGTCATAGGAAATAGCAACACTTGGGTTTTTGTATTCCTGATTAAGATAGTCAGCAAAGCCCTGTGTGGCACGTCTGATCGTGTAGATGTTCATGCGGTTAGTACCTGCGCCTATAACGCCTCTGAGACCGCCTGTTCCGAATTCAAGATCACGGTAGAATCTATCGTTTATAGCCTCAGCATCCCCTTTGATCTGTGCAAGCTCCTTCTGAAGATCGGGGTCTTCAAGGGCATTCTCACACCAGAGGCTGTAAAGTTCAGTTTCTGTCATAATAATACCTCCCAAACCAAATATAC
>JAFOMV010000132.1 GCA_017418765.1 Ruminococcus sp.
GCCGACAGATTTTTCGTCAGATTGTATAGAAATTTCGCAGGCATACTGACGTATGTCAAGGGATTTCTGTGCAAGATGACGGAAAATATGTAAGCAGATTCAGTGCAAAGCCGTCAGGCGGGCTTTGTGCGGTGTTGCCTTTAGTCTGATATAAAAATGTTCACCTGCTTTTAAATATCTTTCCATCACTATTGACTTTTACCTTCCTATAAAGTATAATATATACAAGGTACAGTCATACATCCAAAATGAACAGGAGGTATCTATCATGGGAAAAAACAAGGATCTCGACAGCATGTACAAAGAATTGCTCAACAACCATGAAAACAAAGAAGACGCAGGTTCAAGACTGTTCAAATTCCTTATAGGTCTTATTATGCTTGCAGTCGGACTTTTCCTGATATTCCAGAATATAACTGTTACAAACAGCTGGGGTATGGGCGGTCATTTCTATCATATTGGAAATTTCAGCCTTTCAAACGGTATGATAATGCTGCCTATAATAATCGGTATCGGTATGCTTTTCTTCATGAGAAAGAGGATATACGGCTGGATAGTTCTTGCCATAGGTGTTGCATTCGTACTCATGTCTGTCCTAATGACAACAAGTATACACTGGAAAGCCACTAACGGCTATATATTTGTAATAATGTTCGGTCTTACCGCAGCAGGCACAGGTCTTGTGCTGCGAGAGCTTTTCAGGAAAGACTGATTGCTGATATCATAAGCAATAAAAGGAAGAAGCATTGAAAACAAGCTTCTTCCTTTTTCTTTTGTGTCGCCTTCCTATTGCTTGACAACTTGACTATGTTTAGCGGCGCAAATTCGTGAAAACTTACAAATATACCCTTGTTAACAAAATACATCTTCACTTTTGATATAAAATATGATATAATGTATTTTGTATTCCTGTACCCTCGGAGGTGTATTCTTTATTGAAAACTCTTTATGTATCCGATCTTGACGGAACGCTTCTTGATCCGTCACCGAAGATCACTTCACGCACGGCTGAAACTCTCAATTCCCTCATAGCAAAAGGGATGGAGTTCACATTTGCTACGGCAAGATCGATATATTCAGCTGTCCCTATAACGTCAGCATTGGATATAAACGTTCCCTGCATCCTCATGAACGGTGTCAGCATTTACGACATCGTAAATGAACGATACATAAAAAATGAGTTCATCGCTCCCGAAGATTCTGCGGAAATACTGCGGATATTCGGGAAATACGGCATACACTGTTTCATGTACAGGATAGATAATGGAATACTGACATGCTATTACTCAGAACTTACAACTAAGGTCATGCAGAGTTTTGCCGAGGTCAGAAAGCACGAATACAAAAAGCCATTCGTTCAGTGCCGGCTTGCCGACTACGCCGACGAATACACGGTCTACTTCACCACTACAGGCCCTTACGAGGAACTCCTCCCCGTGAAACTGGAAGCAGAGAAGATAGCAGGTGTGAATATCGCCTTTTACCTTGATGTGTACAACGGTGCATGGTATCTGGAAATCTTCTCACACAAGGCATCAAAAGCCAATGCCCTGCGGTTTCTGCGTAAGAATTACAGTTTTGACAAAGTTGTGGCATTCGGGGATAACCTCAATGACCTGCCCATGTTTGAACAGGCTGACACAAAGATCGCTGTGGGCAACGCAAGGGACGAGGTCAAAGCCGCCGCTGATATAGTTATCGGCACTAA
>JAFOMV010000133.1 GCA_017418765.1 Ruminococcus sp.
AGTTCGAGGTATGCACATTTGATTCTCTCGACGGTAAGAAGACATTCTGGCACACTGCTTCACACATCCTTGCACAGGCTGTAAAGAGACTCTACCCTAACACCAAGCTTGCTATCGGCCCTGCTATTGATAACGGCTTCTACTATGATTTTGACCTTGAAAAGCCTTTCACTCCTGAGGAGCTTGAAAAGATCGAAGCTGAGATGAAGAAGATAGTCAAGGAAGACCTTGCTCTTGAGCAGTTCGAGCTTTCACCTGCTGAGGCTATCGCTAAGCTGAAGGAAATGGACGAGCCTTACAAGGTTGAACTCTGCGAGGAGCACGCTGACAAGGGCGAGCCTATATCATTCTACAAGCAGGGCGAATTCACTGATCTTTGTGCAGGTCCTCACCTTATGACAACAGCTCCCGTAAAGGCATTCAAGCTTCTTTCATGTACAGGTGCTTACTGGAGAGGCAACGAGAAGAACAAGATGCTCTCACGTGTATATGCTATCGCATTCCCAAAGGCTTCACAGCTTGACGAATACATCAAGATGATAGAAGAAGCAAAACTCCGTGACCACAAGAAACTGGGCAAGGAACTCAGCCTGTTCATGTTCGACCATACAGCTCCGGGTATGCCTTACTGGCTCCCAAGAGGCTGGAAGCTTTTCAACGCACTTCTTGAATACTGGAGAGGCGTTCACGAAGATCACGGCTACACTGAGATCTCAGGCCCTGTCCTTTCCAAGAAGGAACTGTGGGTAACATCAGGTCACTGGGATCACTATCAGGACGGTATGTTCGTTATCCCTGCTGAGGAGGACAACGAGGTCTACTGTGCAAAGCCTATGAACTGCCCTAATGCGATCAAGGTATACATGAACAGACAGCGCTCATACAAGGAGCTTCCTCTGAAGTTCAATCAGGTAGACGTAATCCACCGTAAGGAAAAGTCAGGCGAGCTGAACGGTCTTTTCCGTGTTCAGCAGTTCAGACAGGACGATGCTCACATCCTTGTAACAGAAGAACAGATCGCATCTGAGATCAACGATATCATGGATATCGCTACAGAGATGTACAACACATTCGGTCTTGAATACAAGGCTGAGCTTTCCACACGTCCTGATGACTACATGGGCGATATCAACGTATGGAACAAGGCTGAGGCTGACCTTAAAGCTATCCTCGAAGAAAAGTACGGTCCTGACGGTTACGAGCTCAACGAGGGCGACGGTGCATTCTACGGCCCTAAGATAGACCTTAAAATGAAGGACGCTATCGGCCGTGAGTGGCAGATGGGTACCATCCAGCTTGACTTCCAGCTTCCTCTCAACTTCAAGATGAAGTACATCGCATCTGACGGATCAGAGAAACAGCCTGTAATGATACACAGAGCTATATTCGGTTCATTCGAGAGATTCATCGGTATCATCACAGAAAACTTCACAGGTGCATTCCCATTCTGGCTCTCACCAATGCAGGTAGGCATCGTTCCTATCAGAACAGAGCATAACGATTATGCTAAGAAGGTAGCTGCACTTCTGAAGAAGAACCACATCAGAGCAGAAGCTGACTATACTGATGACAACATGAAGAACAAGATCAGAAGATTCAAGGATTACAAGGACCCATATGTTGTGATCATCGGTGACAGCGAAGCTGAGAACGAACAGGTATCTATCAATATCAGAGGAAACAAGCAGCTCAAGAACGTACCTCTTGATAAGTTCATCGAGATGTGCAGAACTATGAACGAAGAACACTCACTTGATATAATCGATACACTTTAATAAAAGCAAAGGTGCATATTCCCGAACACGGTTTCGGGATATGCACCTTTTTGGTGGTCACCTTTGTTTCACGTGAAACGCTGTTTGTTCTGCGAGTCTCATACTTTTCAACATCTACATACTCATATGTTGAAAAGTCAGCCGAGTTTTTCTATCCTGCACCTGCGTATCCGCTTCATGAATTTGAATGATACAGCCGCCGATACTGTCTCAGCTAAGCATCTGTACGGGAAAGGCAAGTGTAAGTGCGTTGAGGGCTGCCTCTCCGCCCTCTTTCATATTCGATACGAATGCGCTGTCAACAATGTTGTAGAATGCCTGAAGCACCATCGAGATAATCATAGGTATCCCCATTGACAGCATGAGTTTGTTGACGGGGGTCTCCGCCATTTTTTTCATTGAGCTTTGATTTTCCATGTTCATTCTCCTGTGTTAAGGCAACACAGCACAAGCTTTGTGCGGTGTTGCCTTAAATTTTTTATAATATCAGTGCAGCAGGTCATTTTCATTCCTGCAAAACAAAAAAGCGCAAGCCCGAATTTTACATCCGGACTTACGCTTTCGCTACACGACTTTAATATTATAGCACTTTGAAACTAAAAATGCAAGTGGGCGTTTTCCACAAATCCACCTTCATTTGCCTCCTCTCCCCTCGTACACTTTTCAACAACAGCCACTCCCCTGCCACGCAGAATAGCCATTTCCTCAAACAGTCTATCGAATCCCCATTTTGAATTAGTAATATGTCTTAATATTTAGTATTCTCAGTGATATCCCATTTTTCCGGTTTTAACTATGCATTGCTTACAAGTAGAAATGTTTTTATTTGTTGCAAATGCCACTATTATTAGACCCGTTTTTATGGTATAATATTTTCATAAGCAAACGCATGGATAAGAAAGCTGTGCAGATGTTTACATGAAACTGCCTCTTTTCGATTCGTGCTTTTAATTTCCATTAGGGGGTGGAATTATGAGATCTTCAAGATCATTATGTATTTTAGTCTCAGCTCTCCTTATGACTTCTTTCGTTTCATGCGGTCATGAAGCAGAGGAAAGCTCTGATACATCAATAGTTTATACAAATAAACAGAAAATCAAGTATTCGGGTTACATCACCATGCCAAGCGGTATGGATTACGTAACACTATATCAGAAACCCGATAAGAACAGCACTAAGATAGCTCCTGTTTATCTTAATGACGCCGTTGACGTACTCAAAGATCAGGATGACTGGTGCTACGTTATATGTGATGATTATAAAGGCTATATCCAGAAAGAATATATCTCGCTGGCTGAGGTAGATGCTGCATCTGTAACCGTATCTTCAACGTCTTCTGTTACTTCTACAGTGACAACTTCAACAGAAACTACGTCTTCTGTTACCACCGAAGTAACCACAGAAGCTGTAACTGAGAATACTCAGTCAGATACAGAAAACCCTCAGGATAATGATACTGCTGAAGACGATCATAATGATGCCCAGCCGCCTGCAAATGATCCTCAGCCATATCATGAGGAACACTATGTCACTCCGTCTGTGATAGAATATCCTTCTATATCCATCACTCTCGGAATAGACCCTCATCCCGGCGACAGTGAAAAATATGATCTGTATATGAATGCTACAGGTAAATTTACACACTATAAGTATGAGGCTTTCAGGATACTTCCCGATGGAACTGAAACTAAGCTTAGTGAAGGACAGTCAAGTGAAGCAAGACTGCTTCTCGCTGTGCATGATTCACTGCTGTCAAGCGGTGCTACAGACAGGGTAAAGATAGTCCCCTACCTCAATTCAACAGCAGGTGAGCCCTTTACTCTTGATCTGGCAGAACCTGTAAAGTACTGGTGATCTTATCCGCTTTACAGCTTTATCAATGTTTAAATTTTTTATTTATAGAAAGAGGTAAATCCCAATGAACAATGTTACAAACGATATCTTCTACATAGGTGTAAACGATCATCAGATCGATCTTTTCGAGGGTCAGTATGACGTACCTAACGGTATGGCTTACAACTCATACATCATAATGGATGAGAAGATCGCTGTTTTCGATACTGTTGACGGTAATTTCACCGAGCAGTGGCTGAAGAATATCGCTGAAGTGCTTGGCGGCAAAAAGCCTGATTTCCTTATCGTTCAGCATATGGAGCCCGATCACTCTGCTAACATCATGAACTTCATCAAGGCTTATCCCGATGCTAAGATAGTCGGAAACGCAAAGACTTTCGCTATGATGGCTTCCTATTTCGAGGACCTTGATCTTGGCGACAAGAAGTATGAGGTAAAGGAAGGCGACAAGCTTTCTCTCGGCAAGCATGAGCTGAACTTCGTTTTCGCTCCTATGGTTCACTGGCCTGAGGTTATGTTCACTTACGACAGCACTGACAAGGTACTTTTCTCTGCTGACGCTTTCGGTAAGTTCGGCGCTCTTGATGTTGATGAGGACTGGGCTTGCGAGGCAAGACGCTACTACTTCGGTATCGTCGGAAAGTACGGTGTACAGGTTCAGGCTGTTCTCAAGAAAGCAGGCGCTTTAGATATACAGACGATCTGCCCTCTGCACGGTCCTATCCTCAAGGAAGACCTTGGCTATTACCTCGGACTCTACAACACATGGTCAAGCTACGGAGTTGAGAGCGAAGGCGTATTCATCGCTTATACTTCCGTTTACGGCAACACAAAGAAGGCCGCTGAGCTTCTTGCTGAGAAGCTGACAGCTAAGGGCTGCCCTAAGGTTGCTATCGCTGATCTCGCAAGAGAAGATATGGCTGAATCCGTTGAGGACGCTTTCCGCTACGGCAAGATAGTTCTCGCTACTACAACTTACAACGCTGATATTTTCCCGTTCATGAAGCACTTCATCCTTGACCTTACAGAGAGAAATTATCAGAACCGCACTATCGGACTTATCGAAAACGGTTCATGGGCACCTATGGCTGCTAAGGTAATGAAAGGAATGTTCGAGAAGTCAAAGAACATCACATGGCTCGAAAACAATGTTACTATAAAAGCTGGCTTCAAGTCCGAGAATATCGCTCAGATAGAAGCTATGGCTGATGAGCTTATGAAGTAAGCTGTGAGCAGAAAGCAGAAATCAGAAAGTAGAAAGCAGTATTGTAGGGGCGAGTTCCGCTCGCCCGTCAGTTACGATAAATATGTGATGTAACATTCTGTAGGGGCGGATATTATCCGCCCGTCAATTCCGAAACAAATACGAAAAGAACAATGTAGGGGCGCCCTTCGGGCGTCCTCAGATAACCAAACGAATATAATGAAATGTTTGTAGGGGACGGCGTCCCGACGTCCCATTGTTACAATTCACGTTACCAATGGCGTGGTCTGTCGTGGACGCCAGCCCCTACATTGGTTTCATCACATAGGCAAACAACACATTAACAGGAGGTATAAAATGGCTAAAGTAGTTATCACTAAGGAAAATTTCGATGAGGAAGTCCGCAATTACAAGGGTATGCCCGTTCTTCTCGATCTGTGGGCAGGCTGGTGCGGTCCATGCATGATGCTTTCACCTATCATTGAGGAGATCGCTGATGAAATGG
>JAFOMV010000134.1 GCA_017418765.1 Ruminococcus sp.
ATGACCTCCGTGCGTCACTTCATGAATTCGCTTGCTTCGGGAAAAACACTGGAGAATTACGCAGTTTATGAAGTAGAACTCAATGCTCCTGTTGTGGATGAAGACGGAAAAGTAACATATACAGGTGTACCGAAAAGACTGGATGACGGCGCTGTTACTCACGTTAAAGCTGTACCGATGCTTCCTGAAAATTCATCCGAGGAAAGCTATAAATACAGCGTTGGATACGAAAAGGGCAGTGTGATCTCACATGGTTACGGAGAAGATCACCTGAATATCGCCCGAAAGGATACCATCTTAAACCAGCGTGACGGAGGTATCGTCATATCGCTGTTCGATATGGCACTTAATGCAGCAAACAAGCATGACCCACTGGCAGGAGGAGTGTTTGACCTCAAGCTTGGAGATAATGTGATAGGCTCTTACCGCTCTGACAGCAACGGAAGAATAACTATAGTTTACGATTTTTCAGCAGATATGGATTATACGCTTGTACAGAGAAGCGCTCCCGAACATTACATCGGTCTGCCTGCGCCTGTAACATTCAAGCTGACAAATACGGGAACAGACAGTTACAGCGTTACATTCGGTGAAACGCCGTCTACAGAGTGGCGAGACAGCACACCTCAGACAGAGGGTGAATACCTTGCGTATATAAATGTCTATAACAGGCAATTTACACTAAAGGCAACAAAAATAGAAAAACAGAATGATAACAGCAGCGAGACTGTTAAGCTTAGAGGCGCTGTATTCGCACTCTATCGTGAGACTCCGGGCGTGGGCGGATATGTTAAGGATTTTGACCCTATGCCGGGATACGAAGCCCTTGAGACCGATGAGAACGGTGTGATACCGAAGATAGACAATACACTGCGAAAAGGACGTTATCACCTTACGGAAGTAAGGCCTCCAAACGGCTACAAACCGCTTGAACATGATATACAGTTCTCGATAACGGATAACAATATAGAGCTGAGAAATACTGTTCCGAATGTTACACTGAACAGCCATGAGGATAACAATGTTTATGAATGTGAGATAATCATTGAAAATGAACCTGACAGGCAGGATCTCTACTTTGATATCGAAAAGATAGCTTTCATTGACAAAAACATCCATGACAGCGATCCTGAGCAGAAATTTGTGTTCAAGATACTGAGATTTGAACCGGGAACAGCTGATAATGACCTTACTGCCGAAAATGCTATGGAATGTTTTTACGCCACAATAAACTGCAAGGATCAGCTCGAAAACGGCTATCCATATGAAGGCGTACTGCCTTCTAACGGAAAATATGTCTATGACGCTGACGGTAAAAAGGTGACTGTCAGATATACGGGAAGCAGTGATACATATACGTTCCCCACAGCAGTTTACAGCGGAAGAAAGACCGTACGTCTGGATCAGCCGGGCATATATCTTGTTTCAGAGGACGACAGCTGGTCAAATACCGATTACGATTTCTGGGTAGGCTCTAATACCTATCAGGGATTTGCAGGCGGAGGAACAGCCTCAGGAATGGGCCGTGCCGTTAAGATGGTGGTAACATCTGCAAATATGGAATACAGCAAAGAAAGTAAAAAGACTGACAGACCTACTGCAAGCTTTGCAAACAGTGAAAATGAGTATGCATACCTGAGTTCACAGGCATATGCGGAAAATACTATCAGACGAAGCAGTACATGAGAAAGGAGGAGTGCTGAATGAAAAAGAAAAACTCCGCCATCGCAGGCGGTATCATAGCGGTATTGTTCATCGCTCCTCTCATTGTTTTTGCAGCTTTGTATTACAGTCACAGCCGCAGGAACATCTTTACTCCGGGAAGTGTGGATATACAGGTGAATGAGGGTGGAAAGACCTCACAAATGCTCGAAAATGATGATTATGAGTGGTCAGGGCAAGGCTCGCCTGTTGAGTCCTATAAAACGAATAAGCCAATTTATATCAAGGATACACGCAAAAATCCGGGCGAGATGCTCAGGGTAGCATTAGTACCTGTATGGCTAGACAGTGAAGATAATATCTGCTCTGTATTTGATTTTTCCAGCTATGCTCTTAACGGGGATTCACTGGTCTATACAGATGAAGATAAAACCCTAACACTTGAGCTTGCACCTGACTGGGAAGCTGACGGATGGAGCTATAAACCATCTGACGGATTCTTTTACTACACAGGAGCACTGGACAGCAACAAATTCACGTCAAAACTGCTGCAAAGCGTACAGCTGAATCCAAAAGCTTATGATGAGCTTACTGAAAATTACGTTTTCAGACTGGACGTACTTGCTGATGCGATACAGACATCAGACAATGCGGCTGATGAACGTGACTGGGAGACTGAATAATAAGAAAAAACCATCACTGACTTTTGGTGTCAGTGATGGTTTTTCATTTGTTACCAGTTTA
>JAFOMV010000135.1 GCA_017418765.1 Ruminococcus sp.
AGTGAGAACTTACCATCGGGAGTGCATTCGCCGCCGCCGATGCCGAGCTTTTCCTGAAGCTTATTGTAGATATCGCCTGAGCCCTTAACATAGCAGGCTGTACCGAGACAGACTGAAATGGTGTACTCACCCTTAGGATAGAGAGAGAACTGAGCGTAGAAGGTAACTACTCCGTATATCTTTTCGAGTGGGATACCTGTGTTATCGGAAATAATAGCCTGAACCTCGATAGGAAGGTAGCCGTATATCTCCTGAGCTTTCTGAAGGATAGGCATAAGAGCGCCCTTGTCGTTCTTCTTTTCCTCTATGACCTTAAGAAGCTCTTTCTCCTGTTCAGGAGTACCCTTGAAGGGAACAGTTGATTTAGCTGAATTCATTAAATGAACCTCCTTAATAAAACTGTGAAAATTGTAACAAAGCTAATCGCAGAAACTATATTACTTTTCACATATCTTTATGTATTATAACATATATAACATGAAATTTCTATTTCTAATTTGAACTAATTCACATTGTCTTTTTTGTTTGTTTTGCACATAAATTAACAACACTGTTTTGCTATACTAACAAATTATGGCTAACCTCGGTTAACAAACAGCCACATAGCGGATATTGGGTATATTTGTAAGACAGCATAAATTTCAAGGCATTTTTTTAGTACACGCTAACTTCATATATTTTATATTTATCATTATAGCTTTCACATATATCTGACCTTTTAATATGTCAATTATTTTAGATAGCGGCATCCAATTTTTACTATGTATCTGTTATTACAAATTCACAAAAAATTAGAATTCCATTTTGTTCAATTTTAGTTGACAAAGCCTCTGAGTTATTGTATATTAATTTTAGGTAATCAAGTAAAACGCACGTCATATCCAATGTGATTTATGGTTGCCATAAGTAAGTTTGATCGCTGTCTTTGATATGTTAAAAGGTCCTGCACTGACTTTGCTGCATATCAGATAAGCTTCCATGATCTGAAAGGAGAACCAAATGCCTTTGCCAAATGACCCGATTATTTTATTCAGCTATATCAACACTATGCTCAGAGATAATTATTCCGATCTCGATGAGCTATGCAAAAGCCTGTGTATTCCCAAAGAACAGATCACAGAGAAGCTTGCTTCAGTTGGTTTTGCTTACGATCCAAATTCTAATTCATTCAAATAGACTCGGCATCAGCTGAGTCAGGTCGGCTTTAAGCCGAATGGGAGGGTATTATGCAAACATTTTTCAAAAAAATGACTTCTATTGCAGCTTCTGCTGTGATAGCAGTCAGTTCGCTCGGCGTTTTTCCTGCTTTCTCTGCGGATGACGCTTCAACTGTAACAAATGTCACTATCCATTTCGATTACGCTGATACAGGCGCAACTATCGCTGAGGATGAAGACGGCAACATTCCTGTCCTTAAGGATCTGCAATCCAAACCTGTCGATTCAGTAAGGATACCCAATATAGAGCTTGAAAAGAAGGGTTACGTTTTCCAGGGCTGGACTGCTGATGGTGTATACGGCTATCCTCCGGGATTCATCTACAGAACTAACGGCCAAGATGTTGTTTTTAAGCCTGTTTTCATGCTCAAAGGCGATGACACTATCTACACCTGCACCTATGTTGTTGACTACGGTGACGGTGCAGGACCTATTGAGAATCCAAAGGAACTCAGACCCGTTTCTGCACATCCTAACGAATTTATCTCGGTAAGCCTTATGGGATTCCAGAACGATTTCAAGCAGTCCATCGGCTGGACAGACGGAACTCACAAGTTCCTGCAGGAACAGCGTTTAGTCATGCCGGAAAAAAATATCACCCTTACCCCTATCTGGCATAACCGTCATACATTAAAATATGTTGCAGGCGATTACAATGATATAATCGGCGGAGACACAGCTGAATTCAATGTTATCGAGAGCCAGTCAAAGGATATAGCCGATGGTTCACGTTTCGCACGTAAAGGCTACAGGATCGTTCACTGGCACTGTGAATACGATGATAAGGATTATAAGTTCCTTTCAAAATTCGTTATGCCCGATGAAGATGTCACTATGACAGCTGTATGGGTACCTATCGAATACAAGATCATTTTCAGAACTGAAATCCCGTCAAATGACGCTATCGTTGTCCCCGGCAAGACAGGCGATACGATCAAAGTTCCTGAGATCGAAGGAACTAAAGAAGGCTATACCTTCGGCGGATGGAAATATGATGGCAAAACATACCAGTCAGGTGATGATTTCCTCATTGAGGGTGCTGCTCCCGGATTAGGTATCGCTCTTGATCCTGTATGGACTAAGGAAAGCGAAGCAACAACTTCAACATCAACTACTACATCTACAACTACCACATCTACTTCAACAACAAGCACTACTTCTGTAACAAGCACTACTTCAACTGCTCCTGTCACTGAAACAACACCGGCTGTTCAGGTTCCTGAGAATAACTACATCAAAGTTGAGGTAGTTAATGAAAAGGGAGAACCAGTTAAGGATGTTGTTATCGAATACAACCACAACATCACTACAACAAATTCCGCAGGACAGAAGATTTTCACCGGTCCTATCAAGACACTTGATACAAGCAAGGGAAATACTGTTATCCATACAAAGGGAACAAATGAAGGCGACTCCAGCTACCTTGATTCATTCAAGCTTGTAACCGATCCGGAGGAACATACTGCTGAGCCTATTCCGGAAGCTGATATCAAGGAAACACATGATAAAGATAAGAATATCGATGTTTATACTATAACTATCAAGAATACAGATAAGGTAGTTTACGGCGACGCTAACTGCGACGGAAAAATAAATCTCTCCGATGCAGTCCTTATCATGCAGACTATCTCAAATCCTTCCAAGTATAAGCTTACAGACGAGGGAAAGAAGAATGCAGATGTTGCCGGCAATAACGATGGCGTTACAAACAATGATGCTCTCGCTATCCAGAAGTATATGCTGAAACTTATCCCATCTCTTCCTGAGATAAAATAATATCCCGTAAAAAACAAAGACAGTACACTTAGCTGCGCTGCTCGTACAACAGTTTTTAAGCGTATCTGCCGGGCTTAAACTTTTCACAGAAAGTTTTCCGCCGCCAGATATGCCCGAAACTGCTGTATGAGTGTCACAGTCATGTGTACTGTCTTTATTTTATGCCGTCTATAAGTATTTTTGTACCTATGAGAACAAGAACTATCCCACCTGCTGTCTCTGCTTTTCCGCCTGAATGAATACCGAATTTCCTGCCGATAAATACGCCTGCAAAGGATACCGAAAAAGTCACTATACCTATTATTACAGCAGGAAAAAGCGGAGCTGTATCATTTGCTGCAAATATCAGTCCAACAGCCATTGCGTCTATGCTTGTAGCTACAGAAAGCAGTAACATCTCGGACAGAACTGTTTTGTGTTCATCTTCTGTTTCTGAACGTGCTTCTATAATCATTTTTATACCAAGCAGCGTCAGAAGTGTAAACGCTATCCAGTGGTCATACCTTTCAAGCTGAGACATAAAGCTGCTGCCCAGCATATATCCTATCAACGGCATTACTCCTTGAAAAATACCAAACAGCAAAGCAGTAAATGAAGCTGTCCTGAGCACTCGTGCTTTTGATGCCGTACCTTTGCATACAGCTGCTGAAAATGCGTCCATAGACAGTCCGGCTGCTGTCAAAAGGATCTCTGTAACTCCCATAACCTCTCCCCTTTTTCAAATTATATGAGGCAGGAAACGGAATAATTCCTTATACCACACACCGCAAAAAGCACATTGCGTTTTTGCCTTGATTCAGTCTTTTACCCGCTTATAAAGGCTGACATGAGCATCAAGATCGAAGAATCCATTTTTATGATAGAAGCCGTATGAAGGCTTA
>JAFOMV010000021.1 GCA_017418765.1 Ruminococcus sp.
AACAAGATCGTTGTAAGCGGTATCGACAAGCAGGCTGTAGGTCAGTTTGCAGCTGAAATACGTGAAAAGCGCCCACCTGAGCCGTATAAGGGCAAGGGCATCAGATACGAAGGCGAGCATATCATCCGCAAGGAAGGTAAGGCCGGTAAGGGCAAGAAGTAATTAAAAGGAGTACATTGCTATGATTAAGAAATTTGACAGCAATAAGGCAAGATTAAAGAGACACCGCAGAGTTCGTGCAAAGATCTCAGGAACTGCCGAGCGTCCACGTCTCAATGTGTTCCGTTCTTCAAAGCACATCTACGCTCAGCTCATCGACGATGTAAACGGCGTTACTCTTGCTTCTGCATCCAGCATGGATAAGGGCTTTGAGGGCAACGGCGGCAACGTTGAGGGTGCTCGCAAGGTCGGCGAGATGATCGCTAAGAATGCAGCTGATAAGGGTATCAGCGAGGTTGTTTTCGACAGAGGCGGCTACCTCTATCACGGAAGAGTTCAGTCTCTCGCAGAAGGCGCAAGAGAAAACGGCTTAAAGTTCTAAGAGGGAGGTAACACAATGGCTAATATTGAAAATCAGGCTCCTGAGTTCGTTGAGAAGGTCGTAGCTATCAACCGTGTATCAAAGACAGTTAAGGGCGGACGTATCATGAAGTTCTCCGCACTCGTAGTTGTCGGCGACGGAAACGGCACAGTAGGCTTCGGTCTCGGAAAGTCAGGCGAAGTTCCCGATGCTATCCGCAAGGGTATCGAGGACGCAAAGAAGAACCTTGTTAAGATCGCTCTCAAGGGCACAACAATCCCACACGAGATCGTTGGCGCTTTCGGCGCAGGCAGAGTTCTTATGAAGCCCGCTGCACCCGGTACCGGCGTTATCGCAGGCGGTCCTGTCCGTGCCGTTATCGAAGTAGCAGGCATCAAGGATATCAGAACAAAGTCTCTTCGTTCAAATAACCCCTGCAACGTTGTTAGAGCTACTATCAACGGCCTCGTAAACTGCACATCCGCTAAGGAAGTTGCTGCTAAGAGAGGCAAGTCAGTCAAGGAAATTTTAGGTTAAGGAGGCAGTAACAAATGGCTAAGAACATAAAGCTCGTAAAGAGCCTCATCGGAAGAAAGAAAGACCAGATCGCTACTGCACAGTCACTTGGCCTGAGAAAGGTCGGCGACACAACAACTCAGCCCGACAATGCTCAGACACAGGGCAAGATAAATAAGATCTCACACCTCATCGAGGTTACAGAAGCGTAAACAAGGAGGTGCACTGATATGAAAATTCATGAATTAACTCCAGCTCCTGATTCCAACAAGGCTGTAAAGCGTATCGGCAGAGGCCACGGTTCAGGAAACGGCAAGACTGCAGGTAAGGGTCACAAGGGACAGAATGCCCGCAGCGGCGGCGGCGTAAGGATCGGCTTTGAAGGCGGTCAGATGCCTCTCGCAAGAAGAATCCCTAAGAGAGGATTCAACAATATCTTCGCTTCAAAATATGCTACAGTAAATGTATCCGACCTTAATAAGTTCAAGGACGGTACAGAGGTAGATACAGAGCTTCTCATCGCTTCAGGCCTTATCAAGAAGGCTTATGACGGCGTTAAGATACTCGGCAACGGCGAGCTCACATCACAGCTTACAGTAAAGGCTGCTAAATTCTCCGCAAGCGCAAAGGAGAAAATTGAAAAGGCCGGAGGAAAGGCTGAGGTGATGTAATGTGTTTCAGACCCTGAAAAAGGCTTGGGGCGTTCCCGAGATACGTAAAAAGATCTTATACACATTACTCATGATCGTCATTTTCAGATTCGGAAGCGCAGTTACTGTTCCCTTCCTCAACCCCGAGGTCGTAAAGACCTGGATGGCTGAAAAGGCTTCAAACGGTAACTTCCTTGATTATCTGAATACACTTACAGGTGGCGCTCTTTCAAAAGCTACCGTATTTTCACTTTCAATCACACCGTTCATCAACGCTTCTATCATCATGCAGCTGCTGACATATGCGCTGCCGCCTCTCGAACGTATGCGTGACGAGGGCGAGGAGGGAAGGAAAAAGATAGAAAAGATCACCGCTGTAGTAGCTATGGTACTTGCTTTTGTAATGTCTTATGCTTACTACATCACTCTCAAGCGTATGGATGACGACGCAGGCAACCATGCTGTTAAGTTCCTCAGCGGAGCTGAAGGTTACTTTGCTATGGCTGTTATCATCTTCTGTTTCGTTGCTGGTGCAATGATCGTTGTATGGATGGGTAACCGTATCAGCGATAAGGGTATCGGAAATGGTATTTCTATGCTACTCTTTGCTGGTATCGCAGCAAGATTCCCTGTTGACGCAGGTACTCTTCTCACACTTACTAAGGATAACCCGAGCAAGTACCTCTTTGTTACTATCGGCTATGTCCTTTTCATAATCGCAGAGATCGCTTTCATCGTTTTCATGAACGAAGCAGAAAGACGTATCCCTATCCAGTATGCAAAGCGTGTCGTAGGAAGAAAGCAGTACGGCGGCCAGAAGACACATATCCCGATAAAGATTATCATGAGCGGTGTTATGCCGATCATCTTCGCTATGTCGCTTATGTCACTGCCTCAGACAATCCAGCTTTTCGCAGGAGAGCCTACAAAGGCAGAGGGCTTCTACTATCACTTCTGTCACTTCTTCAATACAAGAAGCTTCTCCTATGCAGTGATCTACTTCTTACTGATCATCGGCTTTAACTACTTCTACGTTTCTATCCAGTACAATCCTGTTGAGATCGCTAACAATCTCCGTCAGTCAAACGGCGGTATCCCCGGTATCAGACCGGGTAAGCCCACTTCTGATTACATTCAGAGAGTACTCAATAAGATATCACTGGTAGGAGCTATATTCCTCGGAATAGTTGCTGTCATTCCGATCTTTATCTCAATGGCAGACCCACAGCTCTCATCACTTTCGATGGGCGGTACAACAATACTCATCGCAGTATCAGTTGCACTGGAAACAACACGTGTACTTGAATCCCACATGATGATGCGTCATCACAAGGGCTTCTTAAAGTAAAAGGAGGACAGAGCATATGAACCTTATCTTCTTAGGCGCTCCCGGCGCAGGCAAGGGTACTCAGGCTGAAGTAGTTTCAGATGAGCTGAATATCCCTCAGATCTCAACAGGCAATATTCTCAGAGAAGCTGCTAAGAACGGCACAGAGTATGGCCTCAAGGCTAAGGCTGCTATGGATGCAGGTGCTCTCGTTTCCGATGATATCGTTATCGGTATCCTCAAGGAGAGGATCGCTGAGGATGACTGCAAGAACGGTTTCATCCTTGACGGTTTCCCAAGAACAGTTCCTCAGGCAGAAGCACTTGACGCAATGGGCATCAAGATCGACAAGGTAATCGAGATCCATGTTCCCGATGAAACTATCAAGCAGAGAGTTTCAGGCAGAAGAGTATGCCAGGGATGCGGAGCTTCTTACCACATCCAGTATAAACCCACTAAGGTTGAGGGTATCTGTGATAAGTGCGGCGACAAGACTATCGTTCGTAAGGACGATCAGCCTGAAGTCGTTCTCGACAGACTCGCAACATATCACGAAAAAACAGCTCCTCTCAAGGGCTACTACGAAAAGCAGGGCAAACTTGTTACAGTAGAAGGCCAGGAAGAGGTCGCAGACACATCTAAGCTCACTCTCGCTGCTGTAGGAGTAGAGAAGTAATGAGCATAACTATAAAATCCAAGTCCGAATTAGCCATAATGCGTGAAGCAGGCAGAATTACCTGCGGCGCAATATGGTATGCGGGCGAGAAACTTAAGCCGGGTATGTCAACACTTGATGTTGATAAGCTGGTCGGCGAATACTACGCACGACACGGCTGCAAATCCTGTTTCAAAGGTCTCTATGGTTTCCCCGGAAACGCTTGTATATCAGTAAATGATGAGATAATCCACGGAATACCAAAGGCCAGCCACAGATTAAAGGAAGGCGATATAGTAAGTATCGACACAGGAGCCGCTTATAAGGGCTTCAACGGCGACAGCTGCTGGACCTTCCCTGTAGGCAGGATTTCTGATGAGGCAAAGGCATTGCTTGAGGTCACAGAGCAGTCTCTCTATGAGGGTATCGCTCAGGCTCAGGTTGGCGCAAGAATCGGAGATATTTCTCATGCTGTTGAAGAGTATTGTGCTTCACGAGGCTACGGAATCGTAAGAAATTACTGCGGCCACGGCATCGGCAGAGAAGTTCATGAATCACCTGAGATACCGAACTGGGGTAAAGCCGGACATGGTCCCAGACTGGTAGCAGGTATGACGATCTGCATTGAGCCCATGATAAATGTCAAGGGCGATGATGTCAAGGTCATGAAAGACAAATGGACAGTCGTTACAAAAAGTGGTTCACTTTCAGCTCACTTCGAGCATATGATCGCAATAACTCCTGACGGTCCCGTTATACTGACACAACCCTGACGGAGGACATCATAGTGAAGCTCGCAAAAGGCTCTGTAGTTATTGCGGATGCAGGACGTGACAGCGGAGGCTTCTTCGTTGTAACGGATACTGACGGAAGCTACTGTTATATCGCAGACGGCAAGTCAAGGAAACTCGATAAGCCCAAGCGGAAAAACATAAAGCATATCCGCACTACAGACAGTATGATCGAATTAAACGATATAACTGATAAAAAACTCAGGACTGTGCTGAGGCAGCTCGGCAGCGCTGAGTAAAGGAGGTTATGACAAGTGTCAAAGGAAGATGTGATCGAGGTCGAGGGCGTCGTTACTGATGCTCTGCCTAACGCAATGTTCAAAGTCCAGCTTGAAAACGGTCATGAGGTTCTCTCACACGTTTCAGGCAAACTCAGAATGAATTATATCAGGATAGTGCCAGGCGATAAGGTCAAGCTTGAAATGTCACCATACGATCTTTCAAAGGGCCGTATCACATGGCGTGTAAAGTAATAGATCCACAGGATAGGGCGCAAGCCGTTTTCCATCCGCTAAAGGAGGTATTTTAAATGAAAGTAAGACCTTCAGTAAAACCTATTTGCGAAAAGTGCAAGGTTATTAAACGTAAAGGCAGAATAATGGTTATCTGCGAAAATCCCAAGCATAAGCAGCGTCAGGGCTAATGCCCCGCGCATTACATGGAGGTGTAAGTAAAATATGGCAAGAATAGCCGGTGTTGACCTTCCAAAGAATAAGAGAATCGAGATCGGTCTCACTTATATCTATGGTATCGGTCGTCAGACTGCAACAAACATCCTCGCTAATACAGGCGTAAACCCTGACACAAGAGTCAAGGATCTCGCTGAGGAGGATGTAGCTAAGCTTCGTGACTATATAGATGCAAATTACACAGTTGAGGGTGACCTCCGCCGTGAAGTTGCTCTTAACATCAAGAGACTTGTTGAAATAGGCTGCTACAGAGGCGTTCGTCACAGAAAGGGTCTCCCCGTAAGAGGTCAGAGAACCAAGACAAATGCAAGAACCCGCAAGGGTCCTGTAAAGACTATCGCAAACAAGAAGAAGTAAGGAGGTCATGAGCTTTGGCACAGCAGAAGGGTAAAAAAGTTACTACCATCAGAAGACGCAGAGAGCGTAAGAATATCGAAAGCGGCGCTGTACACATTCAGTCCACTTTCAACAATACAATCGTAACTATCACTGATACAGCAGGTAATGCTATATCATGGGCAAGCGCAGGCGAGCTCGGCTTCAGAGGTTCAAAGAAGTCTACTCCTTTCGCAGCACAGACAGCAGCAGAGACAGCTGCTAAGGCTGCTATGGAGCACGGTCTCAAGAATGTTGAAGTATACGTAAAGGGACCAGGTGCAGGTCGTGAAGCTGCTATCAGAGCACTTCAGACTGTAGGCCTTGAGGTTAGAATGATCAAGGACGTTACACCTATCCCGCACAATGGCTGCCGTCCGCCTAAGAGACGTCGTGTCTGATCAAACTGGAGGTGTATTAATATGGCAGTACAGAAAGAACCAATTCTTAAGAAGTGCAGATATCTGGGCATCAGCCCTGCTGTAATGGGCGTTTCCAAGAAGGAATCTATCCGTTTCAAGAACGCAAACAACAGAAAGAAGATATCTGAATACGGTCTTCAGCTCAAGGAAAAGCAGAAGCTGAAGTTCATCTACGGCGTACTGGAGAAGCAGTTCAGACACTACTTCGCTATC
>JAFOMV010000136.1 GCA_017418765.1 Ruminococcus sp.
AGCGGTATTGCAGAGAGCGATTATCTCGCCTGTTTTCATATGCTCCACCACCTGCCCAACGAAAATGCCATCGGTCTTTTCCATTTTTGCAAGGTAAGCCGTACCGTCGCCGCAGTGAGCTTTCAGTCCCTTGCTGTTGCAGTAATCGGTGTACGGCTCGTATATGTCCACGCCTTCTGCGTTGATGCCGTTATCCTTCATCAGCGAGAGGAATTCTCCACGGCCGCAGCCGATATCGAGAACGTGCTTTTTGCCCCTGAAATATTTCAGGTAAGACTCCTGAGCCTTCTTCACGCTTTCGATGCTTCCACGGAAACGGTTTTCAAAGTCGAAATAGTCGATGTCGGTGTAATCGTCCGAAACGGCATCAGGAGCAGATACGGGAATATTTTCGTATACAACAGCGTTCCTCTTGCCGCCCGCTGCCGACTTCTTTTCAAGTGAACGCACCTTTGACTTGATGAATTCGGTCTCACTGTCAAGACGTTCAAGAAGCGCATTGTTGTTGCGGACGTTGATACTTACGTTTTCAAGGTCACGGCGCAGGTCGCTTTCGTTCTCTTTAAGCGGAACACGGCTGCTTCCGATGTCCTTGTCGAGAGCCTCGAAGGCAGGGAGGATACATCCGAAAATGCGTCTTTTCAGCCAGCCCTTTATGCCTTTTTCATTATTTATATCGTACAGGAATTTAGAAATATTACTGCTCATAGTCAGACACTCCATTTATGTTTTATTCTCGTTATTCCTGCGTCTCCGGTATTTGATATCATTTCTGCCTTGTATATCTGTCGGCAGTAATCCACGGGGATCCCGTCCCCTGTTTCGATGGCGAAGTCGAAGCTGTATTCCGATGGAAGGAGCAGAACGTCCTCCAGGATTATCTCGGCTTTTCCGTCTTTTGTGAGGGTTATATCGCCTGTGCGGTCTATCCTTGTGTTGGTGCCGTAGCACTGTATGCCTTCACGGTTGAAAATGCCTATGCCGAAAACAGCGTCCTCAACGGTCTCGCTGACGGTATAGTCGATAACAAAGCGGATAGTCTCGCCGGTACGGAAGATATTCTTCTCTTTGCCGTCCTCGCCGTATGAAGTTACAGTCTTTATACGTGCCTTGCCGTTGCCCCAGCGTTTGCCGTTTTCCTCGGTAGGAGTTTCAGCACTGCTGACCTTACCGTTTTCCTGCATCTCACGGCTCATGAAATCAAGATATTCCAGGTCCACTTCCTTTGGCGGTCCCATAGCTTTGATAAGGCCGTCGTATATCCATATGGAGCGGTCGCATATCTGCTCTATCTGCCCGAGAGAGTGGGAAACAATTACTATAGTAGTGCCCTGAGCCTTTATCTCTTTCAGCCTTGCGAAGCATTTGGCCTGAAAGTTTGCATCGCCAACAGCCAGTATCTCGTCGATGAGGAGTATGTCTGCGTCAACGTTTATCGCCACGGAAAAGGCAAGACGCATATACATTCCCGATGAATAAGTGCGGACAGGGTTGTCTATGAATTCTGCCAGCTCGGAAAATGAAATTATATCGTCAAGTCTTGCATCTATCTCCTTTTTTGTGAGACCGAAAATTGCGGCATTTGTGTAGATGTTCTCTCTGCCGCTCATATCGGGATGAAAGCCTGCACCAAGCTCGATAAGGCTGGAAACACGGCCGTTCATGGTTATTGTACCACGGTCGGGATACATTATCCTTGTGAGAAGTTTCAGCGTGGTGCTCTTGCCGCAGCCGTTTCTGCCGATGAGTCCCACGGCTTCGCCTTTGTTAACGGTAAAGCTTATGCCTTTCAGCACTTTTCTTTCCTCGTAGCGGCTTCTCTTGCGGAAAAGCAGCCTTTCTTTCAGCTGTGAGCCTTTGTCGGGATAGACCTTGAAGCTTTTGGTTATATCCTTTACGATTATTGCCTGTTCACTCATTACAGTTCCTCCGCAAAGCGTCTCTGAAGCTTGTTGAAAACGATACCGCCGACGACAAGGAAGAATACTCCCAGACCGGCCGCAGAAATGAGAGAGGTCAGGTCGGGCATCTGCTTGTAGTAAAGCACATCACGGTAGCAGCCTATGACATGGGTCATGGGGTTGAGACCGAATACAGGCAGCAGTCTGTCGGGTATCATTGACTTGTCGTACATTATGGGAGTCATATACATCCAGACCATTGAGACTATGCCGAGGATATGTTCAAGGTCACGGAAGTATACTGTCACAGCCGATGTCAGCAGAGCCATTCCCAGAGCGAGGAGATATTCCACCGCCATGATTACGGGAAGGGTCAGCAGGGCGGCAAAGTTGAAGCCTGTCCCCGAGACTATGATGACTGCGAAAATGACAATGAAGCACAGCAGCATATTGACGAAGCAGCTTGTGACATAGGATATGGGGATGACCATACGTGGGAAGTAAATTTTCTTGATAAGGTCTTTCTGAGCGACGATAGAGGCTGCACCGACAGTAATTGATGATGAGAAGAATATCCAGGGTATCAGCGCAACGAAAAGGTAGAGATAATAACGTTCGATGTTGGTTCTGAGGATGAAAGAGAATACAACGGTGTAAACTGCCAGCTGCAGGAGAGGATTTATGAAAGTCCAGAGGAAGCCGAGGGCAGAGCCTTTGTAGCGGCCTCTGAGGTCTTTGCGGACAAGGCTTGCGATCATCTGCCTGTACGCATAAAGTTCTTTAATAGTGTTCATTATGAACTCCTTCTGAAAGTACGCATTATTAATTAAATTATAACATATACGGAATTTTATGTCAACCAATAGGCGAGCATTAGCGTACTTTTTAGTGCATAATTATGATGTCCGCTTTGTGGACGGATATGAATTGTGCCGCTGAATTAGCGGCGGTGCAATCACGATTCGCTCGTAAAATTGAAAGATATATGCAGGGGCCGCCTTTGGCGGTCCTTGGATTATACAAATGACGTTCAGAACATTGTAGGGGCGCACAGTGTGCGCCCTCGGGAAAACACCATAATCGTTTGTTGTAACCTCTATATGTATGGGGCGCTCTCGCCCTCCAATTTAGGTGAGGTGGGAATTGTGGGAGCCCGAGGGTGGGCTCCCCTACAAAGATTTGTTTCTGTAGGGGCGCTTTCCGAGCGCCCTGCCGCTGAGCGAGCGGCAGCGCAATCACGTTCCGCTCGTAAACTCGCTTACTTTTGTAAGAGCGATGAGTTTCAGGTCGCTCGCCGGCTTGTAAAATAAATGATATGTGTAGGGGACGGCATCCACGACGTCCCACATGGCTTCATTTTTTTCTGCGGCAACTTTGTGTCAGCCAAAGAGGAACACCTCTTGGGACAAGGAGAGAGGGGAGAAAGAAAACAGCAGCAAAATCCGACATCCCCCCTCTCTCCTTTTCCCAGTCGGTTTTCCTCTCTGGACTCTCTTTTCCCTCAACCCTTTTCCTCTCTCCCTCCTGTCGGATTTTGCTTTCTATGGTCAGGCTGAATGTTTGAGCGTTCGCCCTTTTGCCCTCGCTTACACTTTATTTACGTTAAAATAAAAAAACTGCCCGTACCCCTGACGGGTGCGGACAGCCAGTGCAGCTTATTTTATTGCGGCAAATGCCTTGTCGAGAGCTGCGATAAGATCATCGATATGCTCTGTACCAATGGAAAGTCTGATAGTTGTAGGCTTTATGCCCTGTTCAGCAAGCTCAGCCTCGGTAAGCTGTGAGTGAGTTGTCGAAGCAGGATGTATCACCAGTGACTTTACATCTGCAACATTTGCAAGAAGCGAGAAGATATCCAGATTATCTATGAACCTCTTAGCGTCATCCTCAGTGCCCTTGATATCGAATGTGAAGATACTGCCGCCGCCGTTGGGGAAGTACTTCTTGTATACATCGTGGCTGGATTCGCTGCTGAGAGACGGATGGTGTACAGCTTCTACCTGTGGGTGCTTGTCAAGGTATTCCACTATCTTCTGAGCGTTGGAGGTATGGCGCTCGACACGGAGAGAAAGTGTTTCCAGTCCCTGTAAGAAGATGAAAGCGTGGAATGGTGAAAGTGTTGCACCTGTATCACGAAGGAGTATAGCTCTTATGTAAGTGACAAAAGCCGCTGCGCCGGCTGCTGCCGTGAAGCTTACTCCGTGGTAGCTTGGATTTGGCTCGGATACCCAGGGATAGCGTCCCGATCTTGCCCAGTCGTAATTGCCGCTGTCCACGATAACACCGCCTATAGCTGTGCCGTGACCGCCTATGAATTTAGTTGCGGAATGAACAACGATATCAGCTCCGTACTCGATAGGACGTACAAGGAAAGGAGTAGCAAAGGTATTGTCAACTACCAGCGGGATGTTGTGCTTGTGGGCGATATTGGCTATCTTCTCGATATCGATAGCATTTGAGTTGGGGTTGCCGAGAGTTTCGATGTAGAGAGCCTTGGTGTTCTCATCGATAGCTGCTTCAAAGCTTCCCTCCTCATCGGGATCAACGAATTTAGTGGTAATTCCGTAAAGCGGCAGAGTGTGTGCGAAAAGGTTGTATGAGCCGCCGTAGATGGTCTTGGAGGCTACGATATTCTCGCCTGCTTTAGCAAGAGCCTGAACAGTATAAGTGATAGCGGCAGCACCAGAAGCTGTTGCAAGAGCAGCAACACCGCCTTCAAGAGCAGCTATACGCTTCTCGAAAACGTCCTGAGTGGAGTTGGTAAGTCTGCCGTAGATATTGCCTGCATCCTTGAGACCAAAGCGGTCTGCGGCGTGCTGTGAATCGTGAAAAACATAAGAAGTAGTTGCGTATATCGGTACAGCTCTTGCGTCTGTAGTTGGGTCTGCCTGTTCCTGTCCAACGTGAAGCTGGAGTGTCTCAAAATGTAATTTATTATCAGCCATGATATATCTCTCCTCAAAAATATCTATATTTATCAGTTATTGTTCGTTTCAGGTGTTTGTTCAGCGACATCGCTGAGTGCTGCACATTCGGTCTGTTCCTCTCACGACGGAGCGGAGAAAACTAAGCGTATAGGATAATTTCATTTTTCTGCTCCTCTCTGTTTTCTTACTATGCCTATATTATACATCGGTTTTATAGAATTGTCCAATTCATAAATCATATCGATAGTTATAGATTTTATTTATAACTCGGTAGACAAAGACAGATAATATGCATACAAAAAGCCGTGAACCCGATAATATGTCGGCTTCACGGCTTTATACATTATTTACATCTTGCAAGCATGGCGAGAGTAAGTGAAATATTCTCGTTATGCACAGTAACTCCTGCCGGAGGATTAAGATGAACAGCAGCGAAATTGAGGATATAACCTATACCTGCTTCTGCCATCCTGTCACATATTTCCTGTGCCGAATCTTCGGGCACAGTTATTATGCCTATTTTTATATTTTCTCTGCGGCACACCTCAGCCATATCATTTATATTCCTGATCGGTCTGCCGTTGATCATCCTGCCGATGAGTTCTTCATTGCGGTCAAATCCGCAGATGATATCAAGACCATAATCTGCAAAACTGTCACATTCCAGCATAGCCTTTCCAAGATTGCCCATGCCTGCAACGATTACTCCGTCATGATTCTCAAAACCGAGAGATCTGCCGATATCACCGATAAGTTCAAGTGCGGAATATCCAACTTTCGGGCGGCCTCCCCGGCTTACAGAAGCAAGATCCTTGCGTACCTGCACATCGTTCAGCCCTAAAGCCTCAGCTATTGCGGTAGCGGATATGTTGCCATTCTTCTTATCGTCGGACAAGGAGGTAAGGTAGTTGAAATAAAGCGGCAGTCTTGACATTGTCTGCGAAGTGATATTTTTAGTCATTGTCTCACCTCGTTCTGAGGATCACTTGTTCTGCATATACTCATCCATAGCTGCGGCAGCCTTTTTGCCTGCGCCCATAGCGAGGATAACAGTAGCAGCGCCTGTAACAGCATCGCCGCCTGCGTATACGCCCTCCTTTGATGTAAGACCGTTTTCATCAGCGATGATACCGCCCCATTTCTGAGTATCAAGACCTGCTGTAGTGGACTTGATGAGCGGATTCGGTGATGTACCGATGGACATGATAACGCAGTCAGCTTCTATCTCAATGAATGCGCCTTCCTTTGGTACAGGCTTTGCTCTGCCTGAAGCGTCAGGTTCGGAAAGCTCCATTTCCTGACATCTTACGCTCTTTACCCAGCCGTTTTCAGTAGCATTGATCTCTACAGGGTTGGTGAGGAACTTGAAGATGATACCCTCCTCCTTAGCGTGTTCTACTTCCTCAGCACGGGCAGGGAGCTCATTTTCGGTACGTCTGTATACTATGTATACCTCAGCGCCCAGTCTCTTGGCACATCTTGCAGCGTCCATAGCAACGTTTCCGCCGCCGACGATGACAGCCTTTGTGCCTGCCTTGATAGGAGTTGAGCTGCCTTCCTTGTAAGCCTTCATCAGGTTGATACGTGTGAGGAACTCGTTAGCGGAGTAAACTCCGATGAGGTTCTCGCCGGGGATATTCATAAAGCGTGGGAGTCCTGCGCCTGAGCCGATGAATACAGACTCAAAGCCTTCCTCCTGCATGAGTTCGTCGATGGACATAGTTCTGCCCACAACAGTATTTGTCTCTACCTTTACGCCGAGAGCTTTAAGTCCCTCTATCTCCTTCTGAACGATAGTCTTAGGCAGACGGAACTCAGGGATGCCGTAGGAGAGAACGCCGCCTGCAACGTGGAGAGCCTCAAATACAGTAACATCGTAGCCCTTCTTTGCAAGGTCGCCTGCACAGGCAAGTCCTGACGGACCTGAACCGATAACAGCTGCCTTGTGACCGTTTGAAGCAGGCTTCTTAACAGCAGTCTCAGGCTGAGCATTATGCCAGTCAGCAACGAATCTTTCAAGACGTCCGATAGCAACAGGCTCGCCCTTGATACCTCTTACACACTTGCTCTCGCACTGTGTTTCCTGAGGACAGACCCTTCCGCATACAGCAGGGAGTGAGCTTGACTTTGTGATTATATCATAAGCAGCAGCAAAGTCGCCCTTTGCAACCTCTGAGATAAATGCAGGTATATCTATCTGTACGGGACATCCGCCTGTACATGGCTTGTTCTTACAGTTCAGACAGCGCTGAGCTTCGTCGATAGCCTGCTGTTCGGTATAACCGAGAGCGACTTCCTTGAAGTTCTTGTTTCTTACATCAGGCTCCTGAACGGGCATTTCATTTCTTTTAAGAGACATATTAGGCATATCACTTTACCTCCTTGAACAGATTGCAGGTCTCCTCGTGTGCATGGCGCTCGAAATCCTTGTACATAGCGCCTCTTGCCATAGCTTCATCGAAGTCTATGAGGTGACCGTCGAACTCAGGACCGTCAACACAGGCGAACTTTGTCTCGCCGCCTACGGTAAGACGGCATCCGCCGCACATACCTGTGCCGTCGATCATGATGGG
>JAFOMV010000137.1 GCA_017418765.1 Ruminococcus sp.
ATGAATTCTGCAAACCTATTCCTTATGGATGAGTCCCAGGCTGATAAAAAAGATGTGTCCTCGGTTGAAAAATATAAAACAATAGCAGGTGATGTTACCAAGGGCAACAATGTTCTTGGCAATACTCAGGATACAAGCCTCATGAAGTGGACTACTTCACTGATCAGCGGTACAGAAGTTCCTAATTTCAATTTCGGCGGAAATATCTACTGCAACGGCGATCTTACACTCAAGGGCGTTAATGTCCAGGGAAGCGTTTATGTAAGAGGCAATCTTACAGTTGACGGTAACGGTAATGATTCTAATGTTGAGGGTGATATCGTTGTCGGCGGAAATTACTATGATGACAACAATAAAATGACTTGCGGAGGAATTATTTACTCTGCTAACTCAGACGGCGATCTTGTAAGAGCTGAGGCTGATGTTAAGGCTGTAAACAATATTGAGGTTTCTTACAATGCACAGCGTGTTGACATAAAAAACGATAATAACAAAATATTCTATTATAAATGGCATACAGCAGCTCACAAGAACGAAAACGACAAAAGTGTTGACCCATGGGGCTACGAGCTTACTGCCGGTGTTGACCTAGGGGGCAACGAGCTTACTGCCGAGCAGCTTCAGGATATCGATCTTTACTATGAGTGGAACCGCGAATACGTACAGGGAGAATCATTCAGCAAGGATTATCTTGAAATGCAGGTTACTGATCTCAGTGCAGATGCATTTGTAGCACTCAGAAACTACCTCGCTGATCCTAAGGATGACGCAGGAAACAGATTGTACAGAACAGCTGAACAGATAACAACTGATGAATATTCAGGATCAGACGGATCCAACTACTTCTACTACGGCGTTCCCAAGAATATAGGCAGCGCTGAGAATCCTAACTGGGTTCCTACAGGTGAGCATGCTACAGCTGATACATATTGCTACTATGTTAACGATTCAACAGGTATAAGCTATCATTGTACAGCAGAGGCGTACGATAATATGGAAAAGCACTATTCAAGAGCCAATCTTGATGGAAGCGATACACGCATCGATGTTGGTGCAAATCCTGTAACTTACTGGAGAACGAATGATAATCAGCCGTTCAACACAGAAGAAGAAGCAAGAAACTACATGGTTCCAAACGGCGGTGCAGGTGCAGGTGCAATGGTAAATATCGCTGAGCTCTATCCGTCACAGACAGACAGAGATGAAAAGATATACCCTATATCAATGCGCAGAGAGAACATCTATCAGAATGCTGACGGCAATGACGCAGCAGACGGATTTATTACAACTCTCAGAGAAGCAAGAGAAGGTCTGGGACTTGACCCTGAAACAGGTGTTGCAGATGAGAAAAGATATCCTGTCTATACAAAAGAACAGATCGACAATCTTAAATTGCGTGAGTATAAAGGAAATGAAATTCCTAATGAGATAAAAGAGGACTGCATAATTTCCGGTCAGGTAAACAGAACAATCCACATCAAGCCAAGCACAGATCCTCAGAATCCAAGAAAGATCGTTATCAGAGGTCTTTACCTCAACGATCAGGGCGGAGGACTCGGAAAGCTTGTATTCGACAGAACAAGCGGAGAGCAGCTCAACATCATCCTTGATGGTACATCCGGCGGTATCGGCGGTGTTGATGAGAGAATAGCAAATGCTACTCTTGTAGTTGAAAAAGGTATGATCGAGCCAAGCGATGCTAAGAATGGCGACGCTTACAAGGTAATAAAGCATTCTGATGACTGGGGTATCAATTACTATGGTACTGAGAATTCAAGTATAGTTGTAAGAAACAGCGGTACACTCTTTGGTTCATTCAAGACACCGAAGACAGAGATCTCAGCTAATGTTGAGGGTTCGATCACTGTAGACTATATCGATGAATACAATAAGACACATAATGGTATGAAGCCGGTTATCGTTGGTAATGCGCTTTTCGGTAAGTTTTACGCACAGAATAAATTCGGTCTTACATATACAGCATCAGGCAGCGGCGCAGGTAGCGGTAATCCTACACCTACATTCAAGACCGCAGTCGGCTGGTATGAGATCAGCTATATGACAGGTTCATGATCGGGGGGGATATTGCTATGAAAAAGAATAAAAAGCTTAAAGGCATGACTCTTTACGAGATGATAATTGCTATCGCTATATTCGCAGTCATGGCAGGTGTACTTATCGGTGTGGGTACTCACATCGATAATACTGCCAAGTCCACGAGCGACCTGAAAAACAAAATAGTAGCTGAGTCTCCATATGCTGCTAATAAGATCAAAACCAATAAGGAAACAAATGCCCAGCTTGCCAGTGAAGATATTACAGTAAATGTAAGGGTCACACGTCAGAGCGGAACTGCTTTCATTGAGGATGAAGCTGATCCAGCAAATCCTAAGGCTAAGACTATCTCATACAATGAAAGTAACACAAATATTTCTTTCAATGCTAAGAAGTACGGAACAGCTGAGGTTTATCATGATGACGATGATCTTCATGATGGGATAAACCTTGAGTTCGTTGATGACCTTGAGGTCGCACCATAAGGAGGGAACGTTTTGAATAGTGTTAAAAAGACTATGAAAAAGGGTTTCACCCTTGTAGAGCTTATAGTTGTTATGGCTATAATGTCTATACTTCTTGTGGCAGTAATGTCAATGACTACGCCTGTTTCAAGAATGTTCAGAAGAACTACAGTGTCTGAGAACTCATATGCATTTTCAAATAATGTACAGAGTTATCTCCAGCGTTCGCTTCAGTACGCAGATAACGTAAGAATATTTGATGCAGCTCCCGGTACACCATTCGACATCGAAGGTGCTTGCAAAGAGTATAAGAAGGATTATTACGATCACATAGTCACTGCAACCAGTGAGGGAGCTTCAGGCAACTGCCACTGGACAGAGGGTACTATAAGAGTTCTCCATCTTGTAAACAGCGGTGATGAAAAGGGTCAGATCAAACTCAGCACTTACAGTTTCTCATCTGAGAGAGATGCTGTAACACCAATTATCACAGAAGAAAACCAGATAAATGCTGCATTCTTCACAGGTGATAATGCACAGTACAACATAACATATGCTATCGGACCCGGCAGCAACGGTGCAAGCGGTGTTAACAGCAAGCTTGATACTGTAGTTGAAGGCGGTCAGGTATCAAGAAACTCTGATACTGACCCTTACTACCACCTTAATACTGAGGGAATGGTACCTGTTAAGGATTTCCGTGATACTCATGTCGCTGTTATCGTTAACAGAGGAGAGATAACTACAAAGAACGGTGCAACTGCCTTTGAAGGACCTGCTGTTCTTTCAGTAGCTAATCTGCCCTTCACAAACATAAGTGAAAGAAAAAATCCCGGTCAGCCGCTTAGCAGACCAACAAAGAATTCCCTTGCAGATAATGAAGTAGCTGGTCAGAGAGATGGATCAATTTTTGCACAGGATGCATATTCATTCCACAATAATATATCTGCAATAAGCACTCAGAATGATATATACTTCGTATATTCATATGCTGATGAACTTAAGTGATAAGAAAACAGGCAGCAGTTCAAATGCTGCTGCCTGTAATTATTTTTGCTTTACCTAAGCTGTATAATTCTGATGGTTTATTACTGAATGTTTGAAAACAAATAGTTGATCCACATTTCAGCTAATCTGTTACCCCATAATGCTCCTATCGCAATGCCTATTGCAAGATAAGGTCCGAAGGCAAACTTTGAATCCTTTGTAACGGCTTTTATTATGCCGCCGCCAATGGCAGCTGCGATAATACCAATAAATGTTGAAACGATAATAGCCTGTGTTCCAAGAAAAGCACCTGCTGCAAACATTAGTATAGTATCGCCGAGCTCGATAGCTCTGAAATCCTCACCGAATTTTCGGCGGATTATGGGTCTGCTGATCTCTCCGATAAGGAAAAAAGGTACACTGATGACCAGTGCTCCTATTATACGATGTTTGAGAGGTACATCATCTGTAAAGATCGCAAGAGGAACAGCAAGCAAAAGTATGATACCGACTATCCTCATATCGATCTCCATCGTATCCCAGTCCATGAAAGCGATAACGATCAGGAGTGACATAAGAAGGCAGGTTATTATGGCTTTAACATTAATATCAAGTACCCAGAATGTAAGTACATACAGAAGTCCGTTCAGAGACTCAACGATAGGGTACCTCGGAGATATCTTTTCTCCGCAGCTATGACATCGTCCTTTCAGCATGATCCAGCTGAATACAGGGATCAGATCAATAGGGCGTATCTTAGCGCCGCATTTCATGCAGTGAGAAGCTTTTTCCTTTTCCTCATCGCTTCTTCCTATGCCAATTATGGATTCACCCGAAGGTAAACGAAGAATGACTACATTGAGAAAGCTTCCTATGGCTATGCCAAATAAAAAGGTGATGGTGAGAAACATGATGACGAATCCCGTACTTGTGTATGAGTCGTGGAGCATGTTTGCAAAATCAAAAATGTCTGACATGTTTTTTGCCCTCCTTAATATTAATAAAGTAACATAATCTTATTATAACATAAATTATGGAAAAATCAAGTAAAATTTTAGAATATACGAATAAAATATTTTACATTTTATTGTGTATTCGGAAATAAAAGCGGAGGTTTGTTATGAGAAATGAGAGAATTGGTGACTACTTAGTCAATCAGGGACTTATCACTACTGACCAGCTTCAGAAAGTCCTCGAGGTACAGAAAGAGGCTAAAGGAGCTAAGAAGTTCGGTGATGTTGTCGTTGAGCTCGGCTATATGTCAGAAGTCAATTTTGCAAAGGCACTTGCAGGCAACCTGAGAGTTCAGTACGTTGATCTCGACAACATTGATATCAATACTGAAGCTGTTCAGATGGTTCCTGAGGCACTGGCAAGAAAGCATACAGTAATCGCTATCAATGTACAGGGCAAGCGTCTTACTGTTGCTACAAATGATCCTGTAAACTTCATTGTGCTTGAAGATATCAAGGTATCTACAGGTATGGATACTGTACCTGTACTTGCTACAACATCTGCTATCAACAAGCAGATCGGTAAGTGCTACTCAATGCAGAACGTTGACTCCGTTGTCGGCGAGATCACTGCTATGAACAATGACCTTGGTGATATGAGTGACCTCGACTCTGAATCTAAGGACAGAGTTGAAAGCGCTCCTATCGTTAAGCTTGCTACAACTATCGTAGAAAACTCATTCAGAGCAGACGCTACTGATATTCATATCGAGCCTTTCGATAAATATACAAGGATCCGTATCCGTGTTAACGGTGACCTTGTTGAACTCATGAACATTTCAAGTGCTGTACACAGCGCTCTTACAACTCGTTTCAAGCTCATCAGCGGCATGAACATCGCTGAAAAGCGTATCCCGCAGGACGGACGTTTCACACAGGTAGTAGACGGCACAACACTTGATGTCCGTGTGTCTTCACTTCCTATGGTTCACGGTGAAAAGATCGTTATCCGTATCCTTTCAACAGGTCAGATCGCTCTCCGTAAGATCACTGACCTTGGTATGTCAGATTATAACTATTCCCTCTTTGAGTCTATGCTGCGAGTTCCTCACGGAGTTATCCTCGTAACAGGACCTACCGGTTCAGGTAAAACAACTACCCTCTATGCGGCTCTCGGTGAGATCGCTAAGCCAAATGTTAACGTCGTAACAGTTGAGGACCCTGTCGAAAAGGCTATCGACGGTATCAACCAGTGTCAGGTAAACCAGAAGGCAGGCATGACATTCGCAGCTGCCCTCCGTTCTATCCTCCGTCAGGACCCTGACGTAGTAATGATCGGTGAGATGCGTGATACTGAGACAGCTGATATCGGTATCCGTGCCGCTATCACAGGTCACTTGGTTCTCTCCACACTTCATACTAATGACGCTGCTTCAACTGTTGTACGTCTTGTTGATATGGGTGTTGCTGCATACATGGTTGCAACTTCACTTATCGGTGTTATAGCTCAGCGACTTGTAAAGGTCCTCTGTCCATCTTGTAAGAAGCCGCGAATGTCAACTCCTGAGGAAAATGAACTCATGGGTATACCAAATTCTATTCAGATATATGAGCCATGTGGCTGTAACGAGTGTAACAACACAGGTTACAGAGGAAGAACCGCTATCCACGAGATCATTCACTGTACATCTAAGGTTTCCTCCATTATCGCTGCAGGCGGCAGCAAGGAAGAGATCGAGAGTGCCGCTAAGGAACAGGGTACAAAGCTCCTCCGTGATAATGCGTCAGAGCTTGTACAGGCAGGCGAAACATCTATCGATGAGCTTGTAAGAGCAACATATACTGTTTAATGGTTTCGGTATCATATCATTAGGAGGAAATAACTATGGGAATTATCAATATACATAAAATTCTTGACGAGGTCAGAGTGCTCGGCTGTTCAGACCTTCACTTTACAGACAGGATCGCTCCTGTTGTTCGTCTTAACGGTAATCTGAGAACCATGCGTACTCAGTACCCTGAGATGGACGCTGAGGAGATAATGGAGATCGCTCGTCAGATGACAAATGAGAAGCAGCAGACAAGGATCAACAACGGACAGGATACAGACTTTTCATTTACTACAAGAAGCAACTACCGTCACCGTGTAAACGTATACTTCCAGAAAGGCAAGCCGGCTATCGCTATCCGTCTTCTGAGAAATGATATACCTACACTTGATGACCTCGGACTTCCAAGTATCCTTGCTGAATTTGCTATGCGTCCACGTGGACTTGTTCTTGTAACAGGCCCTACAGGTTCAGGTAAATCTACAACTCTTGCAGGCATGATCGATCATGTTAACCTTAACAAGAGCGCACATATCATCACTATCGAGGACCCTATCGAGTATGTTCATGAGCATAAGCGCTGCATGGTCAACCAGAGAGAGATCGGTGCCGATGTTGAGAGCTTCTCACTTGCACTTAGAGCTGCTCTCCGTGAGGACCCTGATGTTATCCTCGTAGGAGAAATGCGTGACTTCGAGACTATCCAGGCTGCTGTAACCGCCGCTGAAACAGGACATCTCGTTATGTCAACACTTCATACAACATCCGCAGCTGATACCATCAACCGTATCATCGACGTTTACCCTGAGCACCAGCAGCAGCAGATAAGAACACAGCTTGCTAACAACCTTGTTGGTGTTATCTCACAGACCCTTATCCCTAAGAAGGACGGCTCAGGACGTATTGCTGCTATGGAAATTCTCCGTGTAACAGACGCCGTATCAGCTCAGATACGTGATAATAAGATCCACCTTATCCAGTCAACTATCCAGACAGGTAAGGCTGAGGGCATGATGTGTCTCGACTTCGAGCTTGCAAGAATGGTTAGAAATAACGTTATTGCAGAAGTTGACGCACTTGAAAAGTGCCAGGATAAGCAGGAATTCTACCGTTACCTCACACAGATGGGCGGTTCACCTGGCGGCGGACTTCGCTGATCTGAATAACAGAAATATTTATCGGGGGAAGGACCTTTCTGAGGGGAGGTACTTCCCCCGAATTTTTGAATAGCGAGAAAATAATTAACCAAATATAAATGAGCATTGAAAAGAGAAGTTCCAACAGCAAGATAGCATAAAATATTTCAGAAAACAGTATAATTCTTTGATGATTTGTGAATACAAGTGTAATAATTTGAGTTGATTTCCTTTCATTTTTGAAAGAAAAAAGAAGAAAAAAAGCTTTCAAAAGCGTGAAACAACGCTGAAAAATGGGGTTTACAAAGTGTATAATCAAATGTGAATATTACAAATACAGGTTTAATATTTTAAAAAGTTCACATAATATTGTGCACCTTGACGAAAACACTAATTTTTTTGCCCCGATTCACCGTAGAGATGTAAAAAACGTTGCGAAAGTGGAATTTTTTTTAGAAAAGTGTTGACATTTTATGAATAAGGTGGTATACTATAATCACAGGGAAGGGAAAGGGAATAAAACAAAATCCCCGATCCTTATTTAAAAGAGTGGAGACAAAATCCACAAAATCATTTATAATATTTTTAAGGAGGTTTTCATCATGAAAACAACAAAGAAAGGTTTTACACTTATTGAGCTCATCGTTGTTATCGCTATCATCGGTGTTCTCGCAGCTATCCTCGTTCCATCAATGATCGGCTACATCAGAAAGTCCAAGCTGAACGCTGCTAACTCAACAGCTGCACAGGTTCACAAGGCTATCAACACAGCTCTTACAGAAATGGACGAAGAGAGTTCAGCTGATCTACCTGCTGATGGTGATAGTGTTCAACACACAAAGTCTGAAACAAATGACATGAAAAATGATGCTGTTCTTAGTAGGATCGCTAAGTACATGGATGATGCTTACAGATGCACTTTCATGGCTAACATTAAGGGTGCTAACTGCGTATGCTGTGCTGCTACACAGGATGGCAAGTACTATGGTACATACCCAGCAGGTCAGATCAAGACAGACGATAAAATCGCTGATATCTCAGAAGCTCTTACCAAGGCTAAGGCTGGTGTAGATGAATCTAACCTCGGCTGAAACACCTAATTGAAAAACTTATTATCAATTGAATAATATGAGCCCCTGGTAAAACAGGGGCTTTATTATTAACAAAAGGCGTAATTAGGCAGAATAATATTATAGGCTAAATGCACAAAATCCATACAAAAACTTTGTTTATTAATATTTGGCATATTATTGACAAACTGTGAATGATTTGCTATAATATAAATGAACATATTCTACGGAGGTGCACAAGGATGGAAAACAAGAAGACCCGAAAAGGCTTTACGCTTGTTGAGCTTGTGATCGTACTTGCTATTATAGCTA
>JAFOMV010000022.1 GCA_017418765.1 Ruminococcus sp.
ATAACATACAGAAAGGATGTTTTACATTATGACAATTTCACTATTTTCAGGACAGGGTTCTCAGTATGAGGGAATGGGAAAGGATATCGCAGAAAGCTCTGCTCAGCTGCTTAAAGTATACGAGACAGGCTCAGCTATCCTTGGCCGTGACCTGAAGGAAATATGCTTCAGCGCTCCCCTTGAGGAACTGTCGAGAACAGTGAATTCACAGCCCGCTATCATGGCTACTTCCATAATCTGCCTTGAAGCCGCAAAGGAAAAGGGTTTCACATTTGAAGGCGTTGCAGGTCACTCACTTGGAGAGTACGCAGCAATGTACGCTTCCGGCATGGTAACTCTCGAAGACGCTTTCCGCCTTATCAAGGCAAGAGCAGAGGCTATGGAAGAAGCTACACAGGGCACTAAGGGCGCTATGGCTGCTGTCATGAAGATAGAGCCCGAAAAGGTAGAGGAAGTTTGTGCAAATGCTAAGGAGTACGTTACTGCTGTAAACTACAACTCACCCGTTCAGACCGTAGTTGCAGGAACTCCCGAAGGCATCGAAGAAGTCAGCGGCATTTTCAAGGAGATGAAGGCAAGAGTCATCCCCCTCAATGTTGCAGGCGCATTCCATTCAAAGCTTATGCAGAGCGCTGCTGATAAATTCTACGAGACAGCCAAGACCATTACTTTCAGCGCTCCTCAGTGCAAATACTACTCAAACGTTACAGGCGGCGAGCTGACAGACTTCTCGGATATGGCTTCACTCCTTGCAAAGCACATCGTATCGCCTGTACGCTTTACATCCGAACTTGCAGCTATGAACGAAGCAGGCGCTGACCGTTTCGTTGAATTCGGCCCCGGACGCACTCTCACAGGACTTGTTAAGAAGACACTTAAAGAAGCGACAGCTCTGAATGTTGAAAATCTTGAAACACTTGCAGCACTCTTTCAGTAATTCAGAAAGCAGTTGTCAGAAAGCAGAATTATGATCATATATGGGACGGCGTCCTCGGCGTCCCACATATCACGAAAGACACCATAAATTATTATGGATAAATCCAAAGTGGAGCTGATGAATATGAATAAATATGCACTTACAGGCCATCCGCTGGGACATTCAATGTCTCCGCTGATACACGAAAAGCTGTTCGCTCTCAGCGGACGTGACGCTGAATACGAACTCATCGACATCGCCCCTGAAAAGCTTGCACAGAGCCGTGAGCTTTTCCTTTCTCTGGGCGGCATGAACGTTACTATCCCACACAAGCAGGCTGTCATTCCCCTTATGGACGAACTGGCAGAAAGCGCTCTCCGCTATAATTCCGTGAACTGCATAAAGAACGACAACGGCAGACTTATTGGCTACAACACCGACTGCGACGGCTTCCTCCGCTCTGCCGAGGGACTCCCTATCGGCGGAAAGGCAGCTATTCTCGGCTGCGGCGGCGTGGGACGCATGATAGCCATTGAAGCTGCCCGTCACGGCGGAGATATCACTCTCGCAGTAATACCGCAGGATTTCAAGAACGCTCAGATACTTATGGCTGAGATACTTGAAAAATGCTCCGGCGCTCCGGTAAGGATAGTCGATATCTCTGAACTGGAGGGCAGATTCGATATCCTCATAAACGCTACTCCCGTAGGAATGTTCCCGAAGGTGGATGCCTGCGCTGTAAGCGACAATGTCATCGAGGACTGCGGAAGCGTTTTCGATGTTATCTACAACCCCATAGAGACCCTTCTCATGAAGAAGGCAAGAGCAATGGGCAAGACTGCTGTGGGCGGCGCTGCTATGCTGGTATATCAGGCTGTAAAGGCTCATGAGATATGGTACGGCGGCAAATTCACAAACGAGGATATCGCCCCCATCATCAAGGCTGTGGAAGACGCTGTTATCGAACAGAATTCAAGAAAGTAAGCATCGGAAAGGAGCAATCCATGTCAAAACACGCAGACCAGACCACCATATTCTACAGATTAAAACTCAAGCGTACAAGAACTCCTATGGAAGCAATTGAAAAAATGCACAAAACTGTCAAGAAAAATGGCGCTACAAAGGACTGGACAGTCACTGTTGACGAGGAAGCTCAGACTATGTGCGTCGATTTCGGCGAGAACAAGGGCGAGACTCTTTACATAGCTTTCGACGAAAAAAAGGTATGTGACGGATTCTGCAAGGTATTCTTCCCTCTTTCGGGTGAGGAGTTCGATGACGAGAAAAAAAGCGAATTCAAAGCCCTGCTGAACATGATATACGCCGCAAGGACTTCCTTTGCGGAAATGAACATTACTGATGATTACGGAATTTCAGAGAGCTACCTCGATACTAAGGTGAACAAGATAGCTCTTCGAGAGCTTACCGCAGAGGAGCTTGAACGTGCAAAGCGGCTTTTCGATAACGGTCACACGACTGTCAGGGAGTTCATAACCGCTCTGATGTACGACCTGAGAGATCTGGCATATGACAAGGATTTTCTGCCCTATATCAACATGAATATCGGCTGTTACCCTTACATTTTCTGGAGTCAATGGGACGGAGAGATCGGAGATTTCTATAGCGTTTTCATCGAAAGCTTTATATTTGAGACCACAGAATATAAAAACGAGGGCAGGATATATGACATCGGGGAGTATTTCGGCGAACTGAACGGGACATGGTTCTCTGTTCATGCCTTTATTGATGGTATCAATGAAATAACTGACTATCATCATTACAAATCAGGTTGGGACCCGAAAAGTACGCAGGTACTTCGTTTATATAACACCAAATATCTGCCGCTTATAGAGAATGCGGACGATCTTGAAAAATGTATCATCGCTTACCGTTTTTTCGTGTCAATGCTGGACTATCTCGGATTCAGATATGTCGGAAAAAGTACAAAATACATCTATCATGCCCCCGAAATTATTGTCAATGCGATAAAAGACTTCATAAACGGCGGAAATAACGAGGATTTTGAAGCGGTCATATCTGAGTGGGCGGCTGACAAGAAAAAATACTTTAAAGGAGAATAATATGACCATTTTTTTATGCGGCTTCATGGGCTGCGGAAAGACCACGACAGGCAAGCTTGCTGCTAAGAAACTGGGCAGCGGCTTTACCGATACGGATGACCTTATCGTCCGCACCCTCGGAATGTCCATCCCCGATATTTTTGAGAAAAAGGGAGAGCCTTTCTTCCGTCAGACCGAAGCTGAGATAGTGAAGTCACTCTGCGGCAAGACCATAGTGGCTGCCTGCGGCGGCGGTGCTATGCTCAATCCCGATACGGCAAAGGCGGCAAGAGATGCAGGCGCTGAGATAGTATATCTCGATGTTCCCTTTGATACCTGCTATGAGCGGATCAGCGGCGATACAAACCGCCCAATAGTTATGCGCTCAACAAAAGAAGAACTAAAATCACTCTACGAGCAGAGAAAAAGTATTTACACCGCACATTCAACCATCACAGTTGATGCTTCGGGAAGTCCCGTAGAGATCGCAGACAGGATAGCGGAAGCTGTCAGAAAGTGAACCGTAATGCTTATATACAACGCTGAAATTTATACTATGGACAGCATGGGCACTATCCCAAACGGCTATATCTCCATAGAAAACGGCAAGATCACCGATGTCGGCTCAGGTGCTCCCGAAAACATCCCCGAGGACAGCATAGACGCTGTGGGCGGTATCCTCTGCCCCGGATTCATCGATGCACACACACATCTCGGAATAATCGAAAACGGACTTGACTTTGAAGGTGATGACTGCAACGAATCAACTGACCCCTTTACCCCTCAGATGAGGGCTATCGACGGTATCAACCCGTTTGACCGCTGCTTCGAGGAAGCAAGAAAGCGCGGCATAACCGCTGCTGCTTCATGCCCCGGAAGTGCTAATCCGTGCGGAGGAGAGATATGTGTCATCAAGACAGACGGCAGACGTATCGACGATATGCTGATAAGTACCTGCGGCATAAAATTCGCTCTCGGTGAAAACCCTAAAAAGGTCTACAATGACAGGGCTGAAACTCCCGTAACACGTATGGCTGTCACCGCCCTTATCCGTGAGGGACTTTACAAAGCCAAACGCTACAGCCATGATATGAACAGCTACTATCAGGACAGCGAAAACTATGACCCTCCCGAATATGACATCAAATGCGAAGCACTTATGCCTTTGCTTGACCGGAAGATAAAGGCTTTTTTCCACTGCCACCGTGCCGACGATATCTGTACGGCTATACGTATAGCTAAAGAATTCAGCCTCGACCCCGTTATCATACACGGCACCGAGGGATGGAAGATAGCAGATATCATAGCAGAGGAGGATATACCCGTAATATGCGGCCCTCTCCTTTGTGACAGGTGCAAACCCGAAATGCAGGGCCTTGAACTGAAAAATGCTTCTGTCCTTATCGGAAACGGCGTAAAGACAGCTATCTGTACAGACCATACCGTTATACCCATACAGTATCTCCCGCTTTCTGCTCAGGCGGCGGTAAAGGGCGGTCTCAGCTTTGAGGACGCAATGAGGGCTGTGACCTGTGTGCCTGCGGAAATACTCGGCATCATTTCGTCAACAGGTACTCTCACATCGGGCAAGGATGCCGATATCCAGCTTTACAGAAATGGAGATAATCCCCTTGACCTTATGAGCGAGCCTGTTATGGTAATGATAAACGGAAAGACAGTCTGACACAATTATGAAAGCGAGACTTGACATGAAACATCTATTTTCAATAATTATTTCAGCGGCGATATTGTTTGCATACATGCCCCGTCAGCAGGCAGCGGCTGACAATCAGCAGGGCTACGAGCTTTCTTTCACCATCGATAACGGAATGCTCACAGTAACAGGTGCGGCAGGAAGCGGAAGTATCCTCGATATACCTGAGAAGATAAGCGGTCTGCCTGTCACCTCGATAGCCGATGATTTCTTTATGGGAAGCAATGAACTCGCTGTAGTGAATCTGCCCGACAGTCTCCGTTATATCGGCAAAAGAGCATTCAGCGCCTGCCCCTGTCTGAACAGTGTCCATATCGGCTCAGGTACAGAGTATATCGGTGATTATGCCTTTTCTGCCTGTTCATCTCTGAGAGAGGTAAATGTCAGCCCTGAAAATAATGCATACCATTCCGAAAACGGTTCGCTTTATAAAGATGACGCTCTTATTCTGTACGCAGGCGGCTCAGCGGCAGAGATATCCCCTTCTGCACGTGTAATAGAAAAACGTGCTTTCTTCGGCAAGACCGACATTACATCCGTCAATATCCCCGAAAGTGTGACCGCTATAGGTGACTATGCATTTTCAGGCTGTCTCGAATTGAAAGATATCAAGCTCCCTGATTCTGTGGTATCTATAGGTGATTACTGCTTTCTAAGCTGTACTGCCCTTGAATCGGCAATACTTAGCAATTCTATGAAATCTGTGCCCGAAAGCTGCTTTAACGGCTGCGATGCACTGAAAATGGTGGATATCCCCGACTCGGTAAAGGAAATAGGCGACAATGCTTTTTACAGCTGCGAAAACCTCATAAGTCTGTATATACCGCCTTCTGTTGAGACTATCGGCAAAAATGCTGTGGGCAGGACATACAACATAAGAAGCGGCTCTGAGGAAAATACCGCCGATATGACTATATCAGGCAGTTCGGGCTCTGCTGCCGAAAAGTACGCTGTCTCCCTCGGAATAGCCTTTTCTGCAAATAAAGACACGATCAAGGGCGATGTCAACGGCGATGATATCATAGACGGAAAGGACGCCACTCTCGTACTTACCGAATACGCTCGTATGTCTGCGGGCAAGGATACAGCCTTCTCTGATACGCAGACCGGCTCCGCTGACTATAACAGCGACGGCATAATCGACGGAAAGGACGCTACTGCCATACTCACATACTACGCACGTTCCTCCGTTTCTCAGTGATCAGATAATAAAATATACCGTCATATCCGCTGAAAAAACGCATAGTTTGCTTTGTGCAGTGCTGCCACAACTCTGATACGCCGCCGAATTGCCCTTTTCGCCAAAAGGCGGCTTAAATGAACATGGATTTTCTAAATGCGTCATCGTCCCAAACTGTTGACACTCACTGAAAAAAATGGTATCATTAAAGGTAATAAACCTGTCGTTTATACAGAAATTTAAGGAGGAAAAAATTATGCTGACTGACATGAACAGTAAATTTCAGAAGGAAGGTCTCACCTTCGATGACGTTCTTCTCATCCCCGCAGAATCGAACGTTACTCCGAATATGATACAGATCGGAACTCAGCTTACAAAAACTATACACCTCAATACCCCGATCATGACTGCTGCTATGGATACAGTTACAGATTCACGCATGGCTATCGCTATCGCTCGTGAAGGCGGTATTGGTATCATCCATAAGAATATGACTATCGAACAGCAGGCAGAGGAAGTTGATAAGGTAAAGCGCTCTGAAAACGGAGTTATCGTTGACCCGTTCTCACTTACAGAAGATCACATCGTTGCCGATGCTGACGAACTCATGGGCAAGTATAAGATCTCCGGCGTTCCGATAGTTGACGGAAAGGGCAAGCTTGTCGGCATAATCACCAACAGAGATATGCGTTTCCTCACTGACTTTAATGCTAAGATATCAGAGGTAATGACTAAGGAAAACCTCATCACTGCTCCTGTTGGCACTACTGTCGCTCAGGCACAGGATATTCTCCGTAAACATAAGATCGAAAAGCTCCCGCTGGTAGACAGCGAAGGCTACCTCAAGGGACTTATCACTATAAAGGATATCGAAAAGTCAGTTCAGTATCCTAACTCCGCACGTGATGCACAGGGCAGACTTCTCTGCGGTGCCGCTATCGGTGTTACAGCTAACGTTCTCGACAGAGCAAAGGCTCTTATCGAAGCTCAGGCTGATGTTCTCGTTCTCGATTCAGCTCACGGCCACAGCGCAAACATCATCAAGTGCCTGAAAATGGTCAAGGAAGCTTTCCCCGATACTCCCGTTATCGCAGGCAATATCGCTACTGCTGAAGCTGCTGAGGCTCTTATCGCAGCAGGTGCAGACTGCCTTAAGGTAGGTATCGGCCCCGGTTCTATCTGTACTACACGTGTCGTTGCAGGTATCGGTGTTCCACAGATCACCGCTGTATATGACGTTGCCTGTGTTGCTCAGAAGTACGGTATCCCTGTAATTGCTGACGGCGGTATCAAGTACTCAGGCGATATCGTAAAGGCTCTCGCAGCAGGCGCAAACGTTGTTATGCTCGGCTCGCTCCTCGCAGGCTGTGCTGAAGCTCCCGGTGAGACTGAGATATATCAGGGACGTCAGTTCAAGGTATATCGTGGTATGGGAAGTCTCGGCGCTATGGCTAACGGTTCTACTGACAGATACTTCCAGGAAGGCGCTAAGAAGCTCGTTCCTGAGGGAGTTGAAGGCCGTGTACCATTCAAGGGCGCAGTTGCTGACACTATCTTCCAGCTTGTCGGCGGTATCCGTTCAGGTATGGGCTACTGCGGCTGTCCTGATATCCCTACTCTCCATGAGAAGGCTAAGTTCATCCGCATTACAGGTGCAGGTCTAAAGGAAAGCCATCCACACGATATTTACATCACCAAGGAAGCTCCAAACTACTCAACTCAGATATAAGCTATACAGTAACGATCAAGGGCGTACATTTTGTACGCCCTTAAATTTTGTCTGTTTTTCATTGAGGTCAGGAGGCGATGTCCACATCGTCCCATCTATGTTTTTTTGACTGTCCTTGTTTATTTCATTTGGCAGAACACTGAGGCGGCAAAAGGGGCGGATGATATCAAGGGCGCTCGGAAAGCGCCCCTACATACAACATTCAATTCTTCTCAGGCACGGGCGAGCGCTCAAGCATTTAAGCCTGACCATCAAAAGCAAAATCCGACAGGAGGGAGAGAGGAAAAGGGTTGAGGAAAAAGAGAGTCCAGAGAGGAAAACCGACTGGGAAAAGGAGAGAGGGGGGATGTCGGATTTTGCTGCGGTTTTCTTTCTCCCCTCTCTCCTTGTCCCAAGAGGTGTTCCTCTTTGGTATACAAGAAGCTGCAATAAAATGCAAAATTTGCGGTTCTGTGGAACGCCGAGGGCGCACAATGTGCGCCCCTACAAAATGCTGAGCGGCATTTGAATTGATCCGAGGACCGCCGAAAGCGGTCCCTACATATATCATTTATTTTTCAAGCCGTCGAGCGACCTGAAACTCATCGTTCTTGCAAAAGTAAGCGAGTTTACGAGCGGATCGTGATTGCGCTGCCGCTCGCTCAGCGGCAGGGCGCACTTAATAGTGCGCCCTTTACTGTTTATCATATCAGAGGAGATAATAAGTACCGTCAATATTATAGACATATACAGACATATCATAGCCGAGGGTATCATTAAGCATATATGTCTTATCCTGTCCGTCCTTGAATGAAAGATCCATATAAACAAGCTTGCGGCTCTTTACCTTGTCTGAGAGCTTTTCGCCTGATAATTCGTCGATCTTGCTGTCAACAAAATTGAAATTTGTCAGTATCTCGTCCTCGTTTTCGTTCAGACAGGTATCAACAACAGCATATGTAAACTCGATCTGACTTCTTGATTTGTTCTCGAGATTGCCGATATACTGGTCAAGATACTCCTGAACGCTCTCATAGTTCTTCTCTTTTACTGAATATTCAAGGTATGGCTTGTAGAATAACTTTTCCATTGCTGCGCTGTCACGGTTCTGCATAGCGTTTACATATTCTGTAAGCAGATATATCTCAGGATAGTCTGTACCATCCTGAACAAAATATCTCGGATCAAAATCGATATCTACCTTTACCTTGTCATTATGCTGTGTCTGAAGCGATGTCATAGTCGCACCGTAGGGCATATTGTCCTCATCCATAACAAGGCTGTCAGAAGGACCGTTGCCTACTATGTTTGAAGCACTGCTGCTGCTTCCCTCAGTTTTCTTTACGGTGCTGCTGCATCCTGCTGCTGTCATCATTGCTGCTGCTGTTATAAGAGCTGCTGTTTTTCTGATAATATCCATTTCTTAACCCTCCATTATCCAAATACGTAGTATCTTCCGTCTTTTTCTGCAAATACTATTTCGTATGCGCTTACGAGAAGTGATTCATCACCATGCTCATCCGAAGCCATGATATAGAACTCTCCATCGTAGATCTTATCTACTTCCTTTTTGAGCTTTTCGTAGTAGCCTTCACCGAGCACATCAGAGAAGCTTTCAAAATATGCTTCAAGATTATCCTTGTCCTCCTCATACTGCTGAGGAACATCCATCTTTATGCGTGTTACCTTGAATTCGCCCTTCATGTTCTCTGCAAGATTGGTACAGTTTGTTCCGAAAGATGTCTTCATATCATACTCAAACTCTTTTTTCAGATACTCATCCATCTTCTCAACGTATTCAGGATATGCACAGCTTGTATATGCTGTGTAGTCTGCATCGGCAAATGAATTGAAGTACGCTTCAAGTGTAAGCATGAGTTCTTCGGGGAATTCCTCCTCATTGTAATAGAACTTGACACCGCTGTCGCTTTCGTGGTAAGCGCCCAGCTCTGCTTCCTTTTCGTCCCCGGCAGGTGTTACGGTCTTTCCTATTTTTCCTAAAACAGGAGCCTTGTCAGCGACTTTTGCTTTTTCGATGCGCTCCATGATCTTCTCGTTGTAGCCTTCACGATCAAATGCTTCAGTCTCAGACTCGGTATCTTCATTTTCAGAAGCGTTGTCCTCGCTTTCATCTGATACAGCGGAAGAATCGCTTTCATCGTTCTTCTTGTTTTCGCAGCCGGCAAATGTACCGAAGCACATTACGGTACCGAGCAGAAGTGCTGTGAGTTTTAACTTATTCATGTGGTCCTCCTCCTTTTCATCCGAGCTTGCCCATAGCAGAAGCCCATGCAGCAGCGGCGGATCCTTCGGGAGCATACACAATCAGCCCCGGCAGATCTTCAAGTCCCCAGCTTTCATAAGCAAGATCGGGATTCATTATAGTCAGTGAAGTCATCCCCTCACAGGCTGTGAAGGCTTCCTCCTGAACACGTGTTACTGTAGCGGGCAGCGTCATTTCCGATAAGCTGACACATCCCACGAATGCTCCCCTCTGTACCTCTTTCAGGTTTGCAGGGATATTTATCTGAGAAAGCGAGCCGCAGTCCATGAAAGCGCCCTCGCCGATTATATCGACGCTTTCGGGAAGCGTAACGGATTCAAGCTGATAGTTTGCCTCAAAGCAGTAAAATCCTATCTCGCAGACAGGTGTACCCTCTATCTCGGCAGGTATCTCAACATTTGCAGCTTCTCCCTTATATTTGGTGACGATGGTCCTGCCTTCGTATATCTCGTAATCGAAAACATCGCCTTCCTCGATATTGCGTTCTCTTACTGAAACAAGGGGCTCATATGTCTCCAGCTCTGTTGCAGCCTCAGTTTCAGGCTGTACTTCTTCAGATATCTGAGACTGTGTCTCAGCCGCCTTGCTGCATCCTACAGCCATAGCGGCTGCGGAAGCAAGCAGAAGTGTCAATAAAGTCTTTTTCATAATATATCCCCTCAAACTGCTTATAGCATGATGGTTTTGTGGCGAAATGATAAACTTTTCAGGAATACGGACAGAAATGTGTCTCACGCTCCGCCGCAGTCTCTGCTTTCTTATAGCTGAACTTACTGATTCTTAGCAGCGTTTCCTCTTATCTTTGCTCTCTGCTGATTGCTGAGTATCCTCTTTCTGATACGGAGAGACTCAGGAGTTACCTCAAGAAGCTCGTCGTCAGCAAGGAATTCCAGACAGTCCTCAAGGCTGAGAACTCTCGGAGGCACAAGGCGGAGTGCGTCATCGCTTCCGCTTGCACGGGTATTTGTAAGGTGCTTCTTCTTGCATACGTTAACAACAAGGTCTTCTACCTTTGGTGAAGCACCTACTATCATGCCCTCATATACGGGAGTGCCTGAAGTGATAAAGAGCTGACCTCTTTCCTGAGCGTTGTAGAGACCATAAGTAACAGCCTCGCCTGTCTCAAAGGAAACAAGTGAACCTGTGTTTCTGCGCTCGATATCGCCCTTATATGGCTGATAGCTGTCGAACACATGGCTCATGATGCCCTCGCCCTTTGTATCGGTAAGGAATTCGCTCTTGTAGCCGAAAAGTCCTCTTGCAGGTACGAGGAATTCTATCCTTGTACGTGTACCCTGCGGGTGCATATCCACCATTTCGCCCTTACGTGCGCCTATCTTCTCCATAACTGAGCCTACGCAGTCAGCAGGAACATCGATAACAAGACGCTCTATAGGCTCTGTTCTCTCGCCGTTTTCGCCTGTCTTGAACAGTACACGCGGAGTCGATACTGAAAGCTCATAGCCTTCACGGCGCATATTCTCGATGAGGATGGAGAGGTGCATCTCACCTCTGCCTGCAACACGGAATGCGTCTGTATTCTCAGTCTCCTCAACACGGAGAGAAACGTCTTTGAGAAGTTCCTTGAAAAGTCTCTCACGGAGCTGACGGGAAGTAACGAATTTACCTTCCTTGCCTGCGAAGGGGCTGTCATTTACTGCGAAAGTCATTTCAACTGTAGGTTCGCTTATCTTAACGAAAGGCAGCGGCTCGGGAGTATCTGGAGCGCAGATAGTATCGCCGATGGTTATGCCTTCGATACCTGATATCCATACGATATCGCCCACTGTAGCCTCCTGTACGGGAACACGGTTAAGTCCCTGTATCTGGAGAAGTGAAACTATCTTGGAGTTGTAATTCTTCTTTGAGCCTGTGTAATCACAGACAGTGACCGGCTGGTTTACCTTGATGTTGCCTCTTACGATACGGCCGATACCGATACGTCCTACATACTCATTGTAGTCGATAGAAGAAATGAGCATCTGGAGCGGCTCATCAGGCTCGCCCTTAGGAGGCTCTATGTAGTTGATGATAGTGTCGAAAAGCGGCTTTAAGTCTGTACCTGCTTCGTACTGGCTGAGGGATGCAGTACCGCTTCTGCCTGAGCAGAAAAGCAGAGGAGATTCAAGCTGTTCTTCGTTAGCATCAAGGTCAAGGAGAAGTTCAAGAACTTCATCGCCTATCTCGTCAAGGCGAGCATCAGGACGGTCTATCTTGTTTACGACAACGATTATCTTATGGCCCATTTCAAGAGCCTTTGAGAGTACGAAACGTGTCTGCGGCATAGGGCCTTCAGCGGCGTCAACAAGCAGGAGAACGCCGTCAACCATTTCCAGTACACGCTCAACCTCTCCGCCGAAGTCAGCATGGCCGGGGGTGTCGATGATATTTATCTTGATATCGTTGTACATTACGGAAGTATTCTTCGCAAGGATCGTGATACCTCTTTCACGCTCGATGTCGTTTGAGTCCATAACTCTCTCGGCAACAGCCTGATTCTCACGGAACACACCGCCCTGCTTGAGCATTTCGTCAACGAGGGTAGTTTTACCGTGGTCAACGTGGGCAATAATGGCGATGTTTCTTAAATCTTCTCTTATCATGTTATTCTTTCCTCCAACACGGAAAACGGGAAAAACAAGACCTCACAGCGCTGTCAGACAGCTGTGCTCCCGCTTTCGGTTTAATATTTATCCTTCTTTAGGCAGCACGGTACAAAGCCTGTGGTATGCTTTGTGCGGTGTCATATTTATTCACGGTCTATATATACATCCAGCTTTTCCTCGACAGCTCTTTGAAAGAGCTCTACCATAGCGTCATAGCAGTCGGAGCGGCGAGGATACTTCATCTTGTTTCTGTTGATAGCAGTAAGCTGCTGAAGCGCTTTTTTGCAGTTAGGCACCTTCCAGTGCTCGTCATCATAATCGAGAGCGAGCTGGTAGTATTCTGCAAGACATTCCCAGCCTTTTTCGGAATATGGAATGAGCGACATTATATCATCAAAGTAGCCCGCCCATACATGCAGCCTTTCGATGACTTCATCGTGGTCTGTCAGGCAGAAAATGAATTTTTTCTCACCCTCAAATCTGTCATAGAAACGTTTATCATCTTTCATAAATCATCCGCCTTTTCTATTTTACAGGGAATCTGTTACCGGCATTTTAAGCAGTCCGCATCATCAGCTGATAGATGGGCGCTGAAAAACCGGAGGTACAAAAAATGGTGTATACCTGGTCAACTGTAGCGAAAGACCAGCCGTTTTGGATCGAGCCGAGGCTGCCCGTACATATGGTTTCTCTTTATGGTCCATAATATTCGTGCCCCTTGTTTACGCATCAAAGCCTGTACCATCGAAAGCAGCAGTATCCGCATTATCGTGGAAACATTATCCTGTTTGCTCAAAGCCTTTCTGTTACGGCATTATTTAAAAGCTTCAACAGAATATTCCCGTATCGCCGCAGTTCAATCGTTAATCTACTATACTTTATTTAACGATTCAAGAAATATTTAATGCAAATCATCTTTTTTTCCGGACATAAAAAAGTCCTTGCGGTGAAAGCAAGGTACTTCTTTTAATGCAGCGAAACATGGCTTAGCGTCTTTTGGATAGTACATACAGACAAAACAAATCAAAGTAAAATAGCCCCGATTTTGCTCGGGGCTTAGTGGTGGGAGAGGATGGATTTGAACCATCGAAGCATGAAAGCAACAGATTTACAGTCTGCCCCCTTTGGCCACTCGGGAACTCTCCCATATGAAGTGCATGATCTTCATTTAAGCAAAATAATGGAGCTGGTGGACGGACTCGAACCCCCGACCTGCTGATTACAAATCAGCTGCTCTACCAACTGAGCTACACCAGCGCTTATTGCTTAATTATTATATCACACTTCATTTGATTTGTCAAGTACTTTTTTCAATTTTTTCAAAAAAATTTTTGAAGCATTTGAGAAAAGTGAAGTCGAGGCGACAGGACTTGAACCTGCGGCATCTTGCTCCCAAAGCAAGCACTCTACCAAACTGAGCTACGCCTCGCTGTGATTTTCATGTCCTTGCCGGACAGCTTTTATATTATATCAAAACATCCAGAGAAAGTCAAGGCTATTTTTAGCTATTTGTACGCTTGCATAAAAATATGTTCAGATTCAGCCTTGTTATGCACGATATCGACAAGGCTATAATAAAAAGGGGAACAAAACGCTCCCCTTGCATACATCAATTACTTCTTAAAAGCATCCTTTACATCATCAGCAAAGTCCTCAGCCGCATCCTTGATATCTTCTGCGGTATCCTTTATCTCCTCTGCTGCGTTCTCAGCAGCATCCTTGATATCCTCGGCTGTTTCCTTGACGGAATCCTCTGTGATCTCGAAATCAACGTCATCTGCATCGAAATCATCGAAATCATCGTAATCGTCGTCATCATAATCTGAACCCTTATCCTTGAGAGCCTTTGCGGCAACGTATCCTACAGCTGCTGCTGCACCTGCAGCAAGAATAGCAACTAAAAATTTATTCATTTTAAACTCCTCTTTTCTCCGCAAGAATATTTTTAGATGTTCAAGGCGTTCACATATTATCAGGACGCCATCAGCTTACCGAGCCGCTTGCGATCAGGTCACGATAATCCTTATATATTATACCATACTAATTTCAGAATTTCAACTCCTTACATATTATTTGTTAAAAACATCAAAATTGACAATGCGGTTATTGGTGCAGTTTCACAACGGAGAATACGCCTGCCGAGCCATATCCTTTCTGCGCCTGCATTGACCATGATATCCGCTTCCTCCTGATCGAAGCCTCCTTCGCTGCCTATAACAAGCCCCACGTTCTTTGCTCCTGACAGATCGGCATCGGCAAAGGATAAGCCTCCCTCCTCCTCGTAAAGCAGGAGTGTCCTGTCCATTTCTCCCATCATTTTAACAGCTTCCCTGAAGCCTGCTATCGGTGCGACTTCGGGTATCATTCCCCTGCCTGACTGTTTTGCAGCTTCGGCGGCTATTTTGTTAAGTCTCGGCAGTTTCTTTGCAAAATCCTTGTCATCAGGGCGTGATATGCACCTTCTCGTCAGTATGGGAACTATTCTTGCAGCGCCCAGTTCAACGCTTTTCTGTATGATATACTCCAGCTTATCCAGCTTCGGGACAGCCTGAAAAAGCGTCACTTGTATATCAGGTTCAGCTGCACAGGGATGTTTCTCCAAAAGTTCAAGGCAGACCGCATCCGCCGTGATCGAGGATATAGCGCAGTTATAGTCGATACCGTGACAGCATACTGTTATTTCTTCGCCTTTTTTCATCCTGAGTGAACGTCCTATATGATTGGCATCACTGCCGCTGAGGACTATGTTTTCTTCGTCTGTTACTTCTGCAAAAAATCTCGGCATTTCTGCACTCGCCTTTCCGCAGCAGAGATCATCATCTGCTGCCCTTTATAATAGGTAGCGCCGCAGTATTCGTGTTTGCAGGAACTGTGCGGCGCACCTTAGCTTATACATATTATAACGCATATCGCAAAACAATGCAAGTTCATTCCGTATCCGCCGATACTCAATCTAATGTGAAGGCGTAAAACGGAAGTTATGACAGCACAAAATCTTCTGCCGACGGTTTATTTTCTCCACTTTTGGTAGGATGCAACTCCTGTTAATATAGACAAATTTTCCACCTTTTTTTGCACATTGTGACGATTTTATGAATTATTCGTATAATTTCATTGTATTGTAATAATTATGTAACCTCTTTGTAATCTATAATGTACTTAAAAATTGTATAATATAAGTACAACATATTATAGGCCTCATGACTTTTTGGAAAGAAGTGTGATAACTATGCATAAGTTTAATAAACTTAAGTCAATCATCGTCAGCGGCGCTATGGCTGTTACGTCAATCGCTGCTCCATTCACTGCTTCAATAGCTCCCTCTCTTTCAGCTAATGCAGCAGATTCTGACAACTACGCAAAACTCCTTCAGTATTCCCTCTATTTCTACGACGCAAATATGTGCGGTAAGAACGTAGATACTACTTCACGCCTTACATGGAGAGGCAACTGCCATACTTCAGATGAAGTTGACGGCGGTTACCACGATGCAGGTGACCACGCTATGTTCGGTCAGCCTCAGGGCTACGCTGCATCAGTTCTCGGTTGGTCCTACTATGAATTCAAGGACGCTTACGAAGCTACAGGTCAGGCTGCTCACTATAAGACTATAGCTGATTACTTCGCTAAGTTCTTCCGTGACGCTACTGTTCTTAACGGCAATAAGGTTTCTAAGGTATGTATCGAAAAGGGCGACGGTAACAAGGACCACAAGTACTGGGGTCCTCCTGAGAAGCAGGGCGACAGAGGCGGCTGCAAGTGGACTACAGGCGGCGCTGCTAACATCACTGCTGAATACGCTGCTGCTCTTGCTGCTAACTATGTAAACTTCGGTAACCCCGATGACCTTAAATACGCTAAGGCTCTTTATGATTTCTCTAAGCAGAACCCTGCTACATATTCCGTTTCATTCTATTCATCAGGTGAAAGCGGATCAAAGGATGAACTCGCTTGGGCTGCCGGCTGGCTCTACCTTGCTACTAAGGATAACAGCTACCTCGCAGACCTCAAGGCTGCTCCTGCTGGTTACTGGGTAATGAACTGGGAGAACGTTGCTATGGCTGCTTCTGTTCTCAAGGGCGAGATCACCGGTGACTGGAGCGGTGCTCGTGACCTCGGAAGCGGTGACGGATACAAGTTCTACGATAAGTGGGGCTCAGCAAGACACAACGCTTCTGCTCAGATGTGCAACCTGATAGCTGCTAAGTATAAGAAGGCTGACGCTTCATGGGCTAAGGGTCAGATGCAGTACCTCACAGGTGACAAGGCTTTCGCTAACGGCAAGAAGTACTGTCTCGTTGTAGGCTTCAAGCCTGATGCTTCAAAGGAACCTCACCACAGAGCTGCTTCCGGTACAAACACTGCTGAGTCAGATGGAGTACCATCAGCACACGTTCTCGTAGGCGCTCTCTGCGGCGGTCCTACAGATAAGAACGGTACTTACGCAGATAAGCGTTCTGACTATGTCGGAAACGAAGTTGCACTCGACTACAACGCTGGTTTCGTAGGCGCAGCTGCTGGTCTTTACTACCACTTCAAGACAGGTACACCTGATCCTATCTCAGCTATCCCAGGCGTAAAGGGCGGTTCTTCTGACGGTCCTGTTTCTCCAACTCCTGCACAGCCTGTTCAGACACAGCCTGCACAGACTCAGCCTGCACAGACTCAGCCGGTACAGACACAGCCTACACAGGTAACTCCAACTCCTTCAGGCAGCGGCAAGACACTCCTTCCTGCTGATATGACTGTTGATACAGAAATAGGCAGCGACGGCGAGATCAACAACTACGCTGAATTCGCTCCAGGCAGCGCTAAGAAGGCTACACTCTACCTCAAGGTTAAGTCAAACGACACAGAGGTCTCAGGTGCTTTCGGCACATGGACAGGTGAATGGGAACAGGAAGACTTCAAGGGCGTTAAGGTAGGCGCAGACAAGACTGTTGCTATCGATTACGATATCCCTGCAAACGTAGGTTCAACTATTAAGGCTATGGTATTCTGGCCACACGGCAATAACGTTTCTATCGAGAAGGTAGTTCTCGACGGCGGCAGCAGCACTCCTTCAACACCTGTTGCTACTCAGCCTGCACAGACAAGACCTGTTCAGACTCAGCCTGTTCAGGTAAATCCAACTCCTTCTACATCAGGCAATGACACAACTCTCCTTCCTGCTGACATGGATGTTGATACAGAAGTAGGTATCGACGGAGAGATCAACAACTACGCTGAATTCAAGCCAGGCAACGCTAAGTCAGCTACACTCTACCTCAAGGTTAAGTCAAACGATACAGAGGTCTCAGGTGCTTTCGGCACATGGACAGGCGAATGGGAACAGGAAGACTTCAAGGGCGTTAAGGTAGGCGCAGACAAGACTGTTGCTATCGATTACGATATCCCTGCAAACGTAGGTTCAACTGTTAAGGCTATGGTATTCTGGCCACACGGCAATAACGTTTCCATCGAGAAGGTAGTTCTTCACGGCGGCGGCGCTTCAACACCTGTTGCTACACATCCTGTACAGACAAGACCTGTTCAGACTCAGGCACCTCAGACACAGCCTCCACAGACTCAGCCTGTTCAGACAAGACCTGTTCAGACTCAGGCTCCACAGACACAGGCACCTCAGACACAGCCTGTACAGACTACTGTAACAGCTACACTCGTTGGTGATGCTAACTGCGATAGTCAGATAAGCATCGCAGACGCTGTAATGATCATGCAGGCTATCTCAAATCCATCAGCATACGGCATCAACGGCTCTAACGCTCTCCACATCACACCACAGGGCTGGGCTAACGCTGACTGCGATAACGCAAACGGTGTTACAAACAAGGATGCTCTTGCTATCCAGATGTACACACTCAAGCTCGTTCGCAGACTTCCTGCTACAGTTTGATCTGAAAGCAAAATAAAGACTGCTCGTTAAGCGGCGGTCATAACGATCATCAGGGGAGACCTTTCATCAGAAGGGGCTCCCCTGTTTTATTATTGGTGCAGCCATTTCTGCCGGTAAATGCACGACGTGTCTATGCGGTATCGGATTTAGCGTTTTTAACAAAAAGTTCATTGACTTTTGTGACAAATAGTGGTAAAATAAATATATACGATGATGAGTTAATATGCTCATAGATTTGGAGGTAATTCAAATGAAGGTTTCAAACATAAGAAAAACTATTGCCGGTATAATGAGCCTTGCAATGACTTTATCTGCTCCATCAACTGTTTCAATGCTCAGCACAGCCAATGCCGCAGACAGCAATGTGGTATACTCCTGTGATTTTGAAAATGAAGATGACCTCAAAAACTGGTCTAACCGAGGCGGTACAGATACCACAGAGCTCAGTATTTCCACTGAGGCTGCCAAAAGCGGCAAAAGCTCTCTCCTTGCAAGCGGAAGATCACAGTCATGGAACGGCCCCGCTTTCCGCCTTGACGGATTTCTTGAACCTAACACTGAGTATGAGATAAGCGCATTCGTAAAGGGAAAATACTACGCAAATGTTACCCTCAGTATGCAGTACACTCTTGACGGTGATACCAAATACTCAAACCTTGTTCAGAATATCAGCGGAAGCGACTGGAAAGGCGTTGACAAGGTAAAGGTCAGCTTCACCGACGAAATGAAGGGCGTATACGTTTATTTTGAGGGCGGTACCGACGATTTCTTCGTTGATAAATTCATCATTGAGGAAGTTCCGCAGGCTCAGATAAATAAAGACCTTCCGTCACTCAGCGGTATCTACAAGAACGATTTCAAGGTAGGTACAGCTCTTACTCCCGATAATCTCGCTTCCAAGCCGTTCATGGACCTTGTACAGAAGCATTTCGGCGAGAGCATAACAGTCGGCAATCAGCTCAAGCCTGACTCAGTCCTCGATCAGAAGTCCACTCTCGAATACTTTAAGGAAACAGGCGACGACGAGAACCCTCAGGTAAGCTTCGCTGCTGCTAAGCCTGTACTCAATTATGCTGATAAGTACGGTATCCCTGTAAGAGTTCATACCCTTGTATGGCACAGTCAGACCCCCGAATGGTTCTTCAAGGAGGACTTCGACGCTTCAAAGGATTACGTTTCTCCCGAAAAAATGAAGAAACGTATGGAAAATTACATCAAGAACTACTTCACTACCCTGACTGCTCTGTACCCCGATATCGACTTCTACGCCTGCGATGTTGTAAACGAGGCATGGCTCGATGACGGCTCTCAGCGTAAACCGGGACATCCAAGCGCTGAAAAAGGCTACGGCGTTTCTGACTGGGTAGCCGTTTTCAAGGACAACTCCTTCATCGATTACGCCTTTGAGTACGCAAGAAAGTACGCTCCAAAGGGCTGTAAGCTTTACTACAATGACTATAACGAATACACGGCTAAGAAGTCTACTATAATCGAAATGGCTAAGAGACTGCAAAAGGCCGGCAATATAGACGGTATCGGCTTGCAGTCACACCTCGACTGCCGTGATAATATGCAGTCAGCTTACCCATCGGTATCAACATACGAAAAAGCCCTGAAGGATTACTGCGACACAGGCCTCGATGTACAGATAACTGAGCTTGACGTAACTGTTCCCGAACAGAACGGCAGCAAGTATTTTGACCATCAGGCTGAATACTACAAGGGCATAATGGATGCTATCGAAAAGTACAAGGACCACATCTCCGCTGTCGTATTCTGGGGCGTTACGGACGATAAGAGCTGGAGAGCAAAACAGCTCCCGCTTCTCTTTGACGGTGAATACAACGCTAAGCCTGCATTTACAGCTATCGTAAAGGGTAAAACTCCCGTAGAAGAACCTGCAAGAACTACCAAGGCTGACGGCAATAAAACTACCACTACATCTACTACTACAACCACCACAACTTCAACTACAACTACGGTAAACCTCACATCCACATCAGAAAGCACATCAACAACCGTTACTGTCAGCGGACTTGACGCACTTGATGCAAAGGTCTTCGGCGACGCAAACTGCGATAATACCGTTGATCTCAGCGATGCAGTTATCATCATGCAGTCACTCTCGAACCCGTCAAGGTATTCGCTTTCAGAACAGGGCAAGGCTAACGGTGATGTAAATTCAAGAGGCGATGGTATCACAAACATGGATGCTCTCTCTATTCAGAAGTATAAATTACAGATCATCACTGAGCTCCCCGAAAGCTATAAGTGATATATCCATAACTGCATTTCTGTTTTAATGTGTTCAAAAAGGGCAGGCCTTTTCTTTGAAAGACCTGCCCTTTTATCTGAATATGCGTAGGGGCTGATGTCCACATCAGCCCGACAGATCAACGTGAAGGCACGGGGCGATGCAGGCATCGCCCCCTACATTTTGGATCCAGCGCATATGCGGCAAATTTTGATTCATGTTAGAAAGTGTTACAGCACAATATCGCTGCATTGTCAAATGAAATGCCATAGTACTTCTGACCTTACATCAGAAATACTATGGCACAATACGTATATATCAGCACAGCACATAATACAGCAGTCTATTATTTTTTTCTCGCTTTTATATAGTCCGCAAGTGTAACGTCATTGCCTGCGGAATTATACGCATAGAAGCTCAGAATAAGTGATGCATCATTCGCATCTACCTTGCCGTCGCTGTTTACATCTGCTGCTTTCTGCTGCTTTTCTGTGAGCTCCGATCTCTTTCCTGCCGACTCCATTGCGTAGGATGTCAGCACTTTTGAAGCATCGATACCGTCAACCTTGCCGTCATCGTTCACATCTCCCTGTATTATTGCATTGAGATGGACGGAAACTGTTTTGGATGTCTTATCTGCGGCTGTAATCTCCCATGACTTGCCGTTATCGGTATCGTCTACAGTGAATTTATATGTATAATTCTTATAGCTGTCAGGGGTATCATTCGGGTCAGGGATAAGGAAGCTTTCCTTTTCATTTCCGTTGATAATATCCTTGAAAACCTCTGATATACGGCTGCCGCCTGTTATCGTAACAGCAAGCTCGTAGTATCTGTAATCATCCTTGGTGTTGTTTCTTCCCTCTATGTCAAGGGAACACTCTCCGCCGGGCACCTTGCGGATGTCATAGTAAGGGATATCGGTGCCCTCAGGCGAATCAAAGGTAACAGCTATATCAGCCGTGTATCCGTCAGGCACGATAACAGTTACGGTGCCGTTGACATCATTGCTGTTGAACTGCGGAAAAACAGGACTGTTTTTACTTTCAGCGGCACTTGCGCCAATAGGTGTGACAGCCATAAGAGCTGCCGCAAATATCGCTGATGATGTTTTTATATTCATAATGAACACTTCTTTCTTTGTGTCAGCCTATAGCTGAAATGGTAATATCACCGGTGTTGTCGGTCAGCGGTATGTATGCAGAAAAGCCGCAGTCGCTTTTCTCGCCTTCACGTCCGAGAAGCTTGTCCTCGAAGCAGTTGAAAGCTTCATAGGTTACGCCGCCCGATGTGACTAATATCCTCCTGCCGCTTTCGGAAACAGTGCCGTAAACGTGGGTGTAACTGCCGCTTTGCTCGGTGCGGATATCAGCATCCGCACATACAGATGCTCCCTCTACGCTTACTTCGGGGGCAGGCATAAGCGGTGCATACTTCTGGAGATTGCCGAGATTTCGCTCCACTATCTCTATAATGACAGTTGAGTCGCTAAGTCCGCTTATATTGTACGGAACTGCACGTGAGAATGTGGCTGTACTGAAACATTCCGCCATATATGGGAGTATCGCCTCGCCGTAGGAATCACGGAACATGGCAAGACTGCCCTGACCACTTTCGCTTGTGGTCTGAATGTTTATATCGTCAAGGGCACGGAAATGTCCAAGATACTGATAGGTGAAGCTGTGATCGCTGTATACCTGAGCGTCCTGAGCGTCTTCAGCAGGGTATATCATAGCCGCAAGGTCACCAAGCCGGTCATTCCTTACAGTCCAGTTTTCGCCTGCGGGACAGCTTTCACGTCCCAGCTTTGACATTATAGCGGTGTGTCCCACATAAGCGCCCATGTTATTCCAGTGTGTGTCTGTTTTATGGTAAAGCGGCATACTTGATTCCACTGAGATCAGTGCAGACTTCATATTCAGATAGTACTTCCTGTTTGAAAGCGCTGACGACAGCATTTCAAAGCTGCTCATTTTATGGGCAGGGACATAATTCTTCGGCATATGCTCAGGATAGAGCGTATTCTTGTTGGGAGCGCAGGTGAAAATAAATTCCGAACCTATGCTCTTGCAGTAGTTTTCTATCAAGTCAAGATTATGGACGATATTGCGTATGCCCTGCTGACTGAGAGTTTCTGAACGCAGGTAGTCATTTGCCGTTTCGCCGTAGTAGAGCCATCCGTCACTGCCGACTATCACATCTTTATTCGGGGATGTACCAAGTGCGGAAGCCATAAGTCTGCCGTCTGCTGTTACCATCTGCTGACGGAAGGCAAAGTGCTCGGAGAACCAGTCATCGAACTGAGAGAAGAACTCGGTATTTATCTTGCCTTCCTCGGTTTTGATTTTCGGCAATTCCGCAAGTCTGCGCTTTTCCTTTGAGCTGTCAGCCTTTGCAAAGGGCATACACACCGCAGGTACGAGGCATATCCCTATGAAAGCCGCAGAATAAAGACGGTAAAGGGTGTTTTTTTTCATATTATCTCCATTGTTGTAATTCATAATTACACATTATGAATTATTACTTAAGCAATAAATAGTGGATAAATATTCCGTCGGTCAAGCCGAGGGAGAAAAATTGAAACGTCCGTACCCTCTGTCAGCTGCGCTG
>JAFOMV010000023.1 GCA_017418765.1 Ruminococcus sp.
CCTTTTTGCAAAGACTGCCGATGCCCGTGCCCACGGCTACACCAGCGGAAGATTCTCCTTCAATGTCAAGGGCGGACGCTGCGAGGCTTGTCAGGGCGATGGTATCATCAAGATAGAGATGCACTTTCTCCCCGATATATACGTTCCATGTGAAGTCTGCAAGGGCAAGCGCTATAACCGTGAGACTCTCGAAGTCCACTACAAGGGCAAGAGCATTTACGATGTGCTGGAAATGACCGTTGACGAGGGAGTTGAATTCTTCGAGCATCTCCCAAAGATAGCACGAAAGCTGAAAACTTTGCAGGAAGTCGGACTGGGCTACATCAAGATAGGTCAGCCTGCAACTACCCTGTCAGGCGGTGAGGCTCAGCGTGTGAAGCTTTCCACCGAGCTTTCAAAGCGCTCCACTGGCAAGACCATCTACATCCTTGACGAGCCAACAACAGGTCTTCACACCGCTGATGTACACAAGCTTATTGAAGTACTGCAAAGACTGACAGATCAGGGCAACACCGTTCTCGTCATCGAGCATAATCTCAACGTCATCAAGGTGGCCGATCATATCATTGATCTGGGTCCCGAAGGCGGCGACGGCGGCGGCACAGTAGTCGCACAGGGAACTCCCGAGGAAGTGGCACAGTGTCCGCAGTCCTATACGGGACAATACCTGAAAGCATACCTTTGATCTGATTCTGAATTATCATGTATATTTGTCCGTAAACCGCATATAATAGTCTCGGCTCATATGAGCAATATCTTTTAAGGAGACTACTATAATGGACTGCAAAAAGAAAAACGACAACATCAGATGTACAGTTTCACAGTGCCAGCACAATCTGGTAACAGAGGATTTCTGCTCGCTGGACTGCATTTCCGTTGGTACTCATGAGGATAACCCTACCGTTCCGGAATGTACCGACTGCAACAGCTTTATGAAGCGCACAGGCATGGATTGCTGAACCTTATCAGGCGGTACTGCACCGCCTGTACATATTGACCAAAAGTTAACCTGACAATCTGTTATATAAGCTAAAATGTAATGAGATAACTTGCATAAAAGCGTTTTTTGCGTTATAATAGATAGAGGCATTATTGCCGTAGCTTCTTGTATGATTCCATTTTTGTTTCACTTGAAGTAACGCCTATGGCTTTGAAGTACCCAATAGCATAGCCTGGGCTCATATATATACTACATCGGGAGGCTGATAATATGTTTGACAAGACAATGACATTCACTGTCAACGAGGACAAGGAAGCAGAGCTGAAGAAAAATCTGACGATAATCTATGACGCTCTCACTCAGAAAGGGTACAATCCTATCAATCAGATAGTTGGTTATATCCTCTCAGAAGATCCGACATACATAACAACTTACAATAACGCACGAAATCTTATCCGTCATATTGACCGTGACGAGCTCTTACAGGTGCTCGTAAGATCATATCTTAATTCATAACATCAGTTTCTGACTCTGGACATAGAGAAAACAGAATAAATAAGATATCCTGAACTGCACAGTACCTGTGCAGTTCTTTTTTATACAGGGCGCATAATCTTTTAATATGGTTTTATGAACTCTTTAAAAGTTCTTATATATATTTTATACAAGCATAAGACCTCTAAAAAAGTTTAAATGCACATATCCTACAAACTTTGTTTTGGAGCATTGACTTTTGCGATACGTTGTGATAATATATGCATATCGGAAATACAGATATCGTTTTTCCGAAGGTCACTATTAAATCTACTATAATCTGGAGGGATTACTATGTTTGAAAATCACAACAATAACAATGTACAGTTCGAGAATCAGCAGATGGGGTATGGATTCTACGGAGCTTCCGGCGTTGAGCCTGTTACAGGCAGAAGCAGAGGCAAGAAGATAGCTGTTATCAGCGGTATAACTGCTGCTGCTCTCGCAGGCGGATGTACAACAGCTTATGCTGTTTCTGATACTGTTAAGAATCAGGTCAAGCTCCGTACTATGCAGCCGGAAAAGTATTATGCATGGGTCTGCGAAAACAATGGTACAGAAATAGCTAAAAAGGCAAGCATTGATTACGAAAAGAGCATCAACAGATTCAAAGATGGTACAGGCGTAAACTACACGCTCAATTATGATGTTCCTGCAAATGTCAGAACACAGCTCAAGAGTTTCATCGGTGATGATGACGAAATGAACGATGTTATCGACAATATAAAGAACATCACACTGAAAATGGATGGTGCAGCAGGTAAAAATGGCATCAGCTACGATATCGGTGCCTTCCTCAACAGCGATAAGCTTGCTTCTTTAGAATATAACGTTGACCCTGACACAATGGATATTTCGCTGCGCTGCCCTGAGCTTACAGAAAAATGGCTCAAAGTGAACACAGATTCATTTGCCGATGAGATGTCAGGCGGTCAGGATACTCAGAAGATACTCTCTTTCTATAAGGAATTTCTCAATGATCCATCTGGATTTTTATCGCCCGAACAGCTTGAAACAGAGATAAACAAGTACATAAATATTTGGAATGACGTAACAAAGAAGGATGTCGAGATCGAGAAAAAGGAAACTGTCGGTATTGGCGATATTTCCGTAAATTATACTGTTGCAGAGATCACTGTTACTGCTGAGATGTATGAGGATCTCAGCAATAAGATCATCGGCGAACTTAAAAATGATGATATCATCAAGGGCATTGCTATTGATAAGTTAGGCATTGACGCTGATGAATACACATCAAAGCTCGATGATATGCTCATGGATGTCTACGATTCAGACAGCTTCAAGGAGCCTGCTGTTTTAAAGACTTACATCGACCCAACAGGTCAGATCAGAGGTTTCAGCATGACCAACAGCGAGATCGGCGAAGTTAAGGCTATTGTTGGAAAGGATGACGATCAGATCAGAGGCGAATTCATATTCGGCGACAAGACTAAGGGTACTCTCACCGCTACAGAAGGCTCAGGCAAAACATATGACGGTACTCTCGAAGTTAAAGCTGAAAACGAAACATACTCTTTCGATTTCGACGGCCTTAAAGTCATCGACGAGGAAAACGGCTACACTGAGGGCAATATCACAGTAAAAACACCTGACTCATCAGCTGCCTCACTTGTCCTTTCTTCGGATGGAAAGTCACAGACCATCACCTATGATATCAAGGCTAACGGCGAAGATTACGGTAAGCTCGTACTTGATTATTCAGTAAGCAGCGGCGCAAAAGTAAACATCCCTGATGACAGCAATGCGCTTACCATCGATAAGGACAGCGATATTGAGATCGAGGACTATGTTTCACAGGCAGAAGTTGAATCATTCTTCAAGGATGTACTCACAAAAATCGGCTTCAAGGATGCAGGCGAAACTGCAAAGAGCGTTACAGACAGCATCTATTCTTTCGGTGATTACTCGGATATGTATTCTTTCTCCGATAACGGCGAATTCACATTTGATGAGGATATGTCAGATGAAGACGGTGCTTACTCATTCAGCTTTGACAGCGATTCATATGACTGGGATTCCGAAGATTTCGACTGGGACTCTGAGGATTTTGACTGGGAAGACTTTGGCGTAAATGAGGATGACATTACAGTTAATACCCCTGATATGGAAATATCACAGTCAACAGCTAAAGCTTCAGCTTAACGCATATAATACATAAATTTAACGGGAAGGGCCCGATAGCAGGTCCTTCCCGTTATTTATTCTCATAATAAACGAAGGGACAAGCCTTGCTTCCGAAAGGCCTGTCCCCTGTAAATTATATACTTCTGTAAAAATGGTCAGGTTATATCTATCAGAGATTTGAACTCTTTACAGAGATTATCCTCATTGAATCGATAGTATATGAACCATCATTTTTCTCTGTGAGCTGATACTCAACTGTTTTTGCAACACACTTAGGCAGCCACTCAGGGAGCTCATCGATATAGTCTACTGTCAATGTATATATATCGCCGCTCTTAACGACTGATCTTACTTCGGGAGCGTATGTAAATGTTATAGGTCTCAGCTTGACATTGTATGCGCCGTTTGAGTAATAGAAACGAGCTTCAACAGGACCTACAGTGCAGTGTTCAAATGCAGGTAAGTTTTCACCAAAAAGCTCAACTGCGTACTTTTCAACATCCACATCCGGAATAGTTATTGTATCGCCAAGCTGGCTTTCATAATTTGCAGCTTTATTCTTATCCATTATTATGGACCATATAGTAGCTGTGATTATCTGCTCTGACGAAAGCTCAGAAGGTTCATTAAAGGCATCGATATCCATGATAGCAGTAGGATATATCACCTTGTTGAAGCGATCCTTCTTATCATTTGCAGTACCGACATTTCTCAGCATATTCACAGCGCCTGCAAGAATTGTAAACAAGCCTATAAGCGCAAGCAGACCGCACACTATACCAAGAACGGCATACTTTCTTCTCTTTGCCTTTATATCTTTAAGTGAACGGAAAGCATTGCCTATCTTTGACTGTTCATTCTGAGCCTTAACGAGCTCCTCAGGGTCCTCATTGAGAATATCTTCAAGTGTCGATGTAACTTTTCCGCTTTCAGCGTTACTGATATCCTCATCGGGTATCTCCTCTATAGAGAAGTCATCCTCAGAAGTATCTGAACCGTCATTCTGTTCGGAAGACGAAATCTCCGACTCGGATACGACTTCATCAAGCTTTGCTTCAAATTCCTCATCAAGTGAAACGGTATCTTCGATCTCCGAACCATTATCATCAGCATCAGGAATTACAGATTCATCATTTATAGCAGCTATAGCAGCGTTTACCAGTTCATCTGCTTCATTGCTGTCATCCTGTTCAAACATAGCAGCATCGGCTTCATCAACAGCTGCTGCATCGCTTTTTTTATCCTCGGCAAAAACTGCCTGTTCTTCCTCATCAAAAACATCGCCTGAGAAAATACCCTTTATTTTAGCAAAAAGGCCTTTTTTTCCGCCCTTTTTCTTATCAGCAGCAGATACAGTATGAGCGCCGAAAAAGGATTCAGGGTCCTCAGCTGCTGCGCCGAGCGCCTCTATGGCCTCGTCAAGTTCATCATGGACCTCAGAAGATACATCGTCAGCTAATGTAGGAACAGGCGGTATATCTCCTGTATTTGCAGCTTCATCGGCAGCAGCAAGAGCCTTCAGCGCATCTTCTTCACTTATTGCAGCTGTTTCCTCTGCTTCTATAGCAGCTTCTTCTTCAGCAAGACGTGCCATCTCCTCAGCTATACGCTTCTTCCTTGCTTCCTTTTCAGCCGCCTTCTCCTCTGCGATACGCTTCATTTCAGCAGCGATACGAGCTTCTTCAGCAGCTTTTTCTTCGGCAAGGCGTTTTTTCTCCTCGGCTATACGAGCTTCCTCGGCAGCTCTTTCCTCAGCAAGACGCTTCATCTCAGCAATACGTGCTTCTTCCTTTTCTCTTTCCTCAGCAAGGCGCTGTCTTTCAAGAACTGCTTTTGCAGCTTCTTCCTTAGCCTTTTCCTCGTCAAGTCTTCTCTTTTCAGCTATCTTCTCAGCTGCGGCACGTGCCCCCTGAGCGGCTGTTTCCTCAGCCTTGCGGGCTTCTTCGGCAGCCTTTGCTGCTCTGTCCTTTTCAAGCTCCTGCTGACGGATAGCCTCATAGTCAGGAAGTTCGCCTGAGATGACGATCTTCATTTTCTTCTTCTTCACAGGAGAGGGTTCTTCATCAGAGGGATAAACAGGTCTCTCCACAGGTGTATCAGGTATCGGCTTGATCTTCTTGCCGAATTTTCTGTCATAAGCACTTACAGGTTTTTTATCGAAAACCTTTGTAGCTTCATTTGAGTTCTCCTTACGAACTCTTTTCTTTGGCTTTTCAGCAGGCTGAGACTTGTTCTCATCAGAAAGAACGCTCATAAGGTCATCAAGCGAAGCATTTTCAAGTACATCGCTTACATCAGCTTTTTTTGACATCTTTTTTGACACTGCTTCATTGTTTCTCAGATTATCAAGCATATCGTCAAGTTCTTTTTTAGTAGCCATTCTTACCTCCATATATTTACATAAAGCGTATTATTTCCGCTTTTTGCATTTATCTTATTTGTCCGTTGCCGTTGATAAGGTACTTAACGCTTGTAAGCTCGGTCAGTCCCATAGGACCTCTTGCGTGGAGCTTCTGTGTGGAAATTCCTATCTCAGCGCCGAAACCGAATTCACCGCCATCGGTAAAACGTGTGGAAGCGTTGACATAAACTGCGGCAGCGTCCACTTCATTCTGGAATTTCTGAGCATTTGCCAGCGAACTTGTAACTATGCACTCGGAATGTCCTGTGCTGTACTTTCTGATATGAGCAATAGCCTCATCGATATCATCAACGACCTTTACAGCGATGATGAAATCGTTGAACTCTGTAGCGTACTCGGTCTCTGTAGCTTTTTCGATGCCGCTGCCGAGAATAGCGATAGTTCTGTCACAGCCGTATATCTTCACATCATGCTCCTTGAAGCGGTCAGCGATCATAGGCAGGAACTTATCTGCGATATCCTTGTGAACAAGAAGGCTCTCGATAGCATTGCATACAGAAGGACGCTGAGTCTTGGCGTTATCGGTTATCTCCACAGCCATATCCGGGTCAGCGGATGCATCAACGTAAACATGGCAGTTGCCTGCGCCTGTCTCGATAACGGGCACAGTAGCATTCTTCACAACAGCCTGTATCAGGTTAGCGCTTCCACGTGGGATGATAACATCCACGTAACCGTTGAGCTTCATCAGCTCTGTAGTTGTTTCACGGGAAGTATTCTCAACTACCTGGATTATATCCTCGGGAAGTCCTGTTTCAGCCAGTGCCTTTCTCATAATGCTGCCGAGGCAGATATTTGAGTTGATAGCCTCCTTGCCGCCTTTGAGGATGACCACATTGCCTGCCTTGAGGCAGAGGGCAGCAGCATCAACAGTAACATTCGGGCGTGACTCAAAGATGATTCCGATAACACCCAGAGGAACACGCTTCTTGACTATCTGCAAGCCGTTGGGACGATTGCCGCCGCCGATGACTGCACCGACAGGGTCAGCCAGAGCGATAAGCTGTTCAACACCCTGAGCAATGCCTTCGATGCGTTTTTCATCCAGCTTCAGTCTGTCCTGCTTGGCTTCGGTCATGCCGTTAGCCTGAGCAGCAGCGATATCCTTGGCATTTTCTGCGATTATTGTATCCTTGTTATCACGGAGCGCTTTTGCTATAGCA
>JAFOMV010000138.1 GCA_017418765.1 Ruminococcus sp.
CATCCGCATGAACATGAATTGATAATGGAGGCATTAATATGTCAGTAAAAGTATACATAGACGGTCAGGAAGGCACTACAGGTCTTAAAATTCTGGAGCGCTTCAAGGACAGAAACGATATCGAGCTTATCCGTATAAGCGAGGACAAGCGTAAGGACCCTGCCGAGAGAGCAAGACTCATCAACAGCTCCGATTATGTTTTCCTCTGTCTGCCTGATGACGCTTCAAGAGAAGCTGTATCTTTCATAGACAAGGACAATGACCATGTGCGTATCATCGACGCTTCAACAGCTCACAGAACAAATCCCGACTGGGCTTACGGCTTTCCTGAGCTTTCACCTGAGCACAGAGAAAAGATAAGGACTTCCAACAGAGTTGCTGTTCCCGGATGCTATGCAAGCGGTTTCGCTTCGATAGTTTATCCCCTCGTGAAGAACGGCATTATCCCCGATGATTTCCCTGTATTCGCCTATGCTACATCAGGCTACAGCGGTGCAGGCAAGAAGGCTATCGCCGTATATGAGGGCGATGACAAGCCTTTCGAGTTCAACAGTCCCCGTCAGTATGCTCTTTCACAGCAGCATAAGCACCTCCCCGAGATGAAGGCTGTATCAGGTCTGAAGTACACACCTATGTTCAACCCTATGGTGTGCGATTACTTCAGCGGAATGGTAGTAAGCGTACCATTACAGACACGTATGCTGGACAAGAAGGTAACTGCACAGGAAGTTCATGAAATGTATGCTAAGCACTATGCAGGCGCAAACATGATAGAGGTAATGCCTCTTATGTCCGCAGACGAGCAGAAGGCTTTCTTCCTCGCTTCAAATACACTCAGTGGACAGAACAGGATGCAGGTATTCGTATTCGGAAACGATGAACAGATACTTCTCTGCTCACGACTCGACAACTTAGGCAAGGGCGCAAGCGGTGCAGCCGTACAGTGCCTTAACATAATGATGGGAATCGATGAAACAACAGGTCTTGTATAAGGCATAGGAGAAGATAAAAATGGATGGAAAAACTTTGAGGGATATATATGAGTATGACCTCATCCCTGATGTTGATACACAGAATATTCTTGATGAATGGTTCAATTCCATTATGAATAAGGAAGTTGACGAGCTGACAGTTGCCGATATATGCCGTATGCTGAGACAGAGGATATGTTCCGTTGTGGCTATCGGAAAGGCTATAGAACTTCTCAGTGAAGACCCCTTTATCGGTGAACTCTATGAAGGTCAGCTGATGCTCACTCTTTACAACGCAAAGGAAAAATATCTCTGCAAGAGATATGATGATATAGAGCCTCTGCTTGAAAGATCGGCGCTTTTGTCAAGAAGCCACGTGTGGGATTCTGAGTATGAAAAGCTGGACTATCTCCAGACCCTTGAAGCTTTTGCAAGAAAGATAAGAGAATCAAGAGAAGTCCTGTAATCGGCTCTCATAATTATTTATCGAGGAGAATTTACAATGAAACTGAAAAAGTTTGATAACATAGAATTTGTTGAAGGCGGCGTTTGTGCCGCTAAGGGATTCAAGGCTAACGGAATCCAGTGCGGACTTGCCCACGCAGGCGCATCTGTTACAAAGAAGAAAAATGACCTTGCTATGATAGTGGCTGACAAGGAATGTACCGCAGCCGCTGTCTACACCACAAACAAAGTCAAGGGCGCTCCTATCCTCGTAACAAAGGAGCATATCGCTGACGGCAAGGCAAGAGCAGTTATCGTTAACTCTGTAAACGCAAACACCTGCAATCCCGACGGCTACGAAAAGGCTAAGATGATGACTGAGCTTGCCGCAAAGGAAACAGGTCTCAAAGCTGAGGATTTCATCGTTGCTTCTACAGGCGTTATCGGTCAGGTGCTTCCTATCGAGCCTATCGCTAACGGCATGAAGGAACTTGCAGACGGTCTTACCTATGACGGAAATCCACGTGCAGTTGAAGCTATCATGACTACCGATACAATGAAAAAGGAAATTGCCGTACAGTTTGAACTGGGCGGAAAGACCGTTACTCTCGGTGGTATGCTCAAGGGAAGCGGTATGATCCACCCGAATATGGCTACAACTCTCACATTCCTCACAACTGACGCTGATATTTCCGCAGAGCTTTTACAGCGTGCCCTCAGCGATGTTGTAAAGATAACTCTCAACCGTGCAAGCGTTGACGGTGATACATCCACAAACGA
>JAFOMV010000024.1 GCA_017418765.1 Ruminococcus sp.
CAAGAATTATGAATCGCCCCAAAAAGTAAATGCTGTTGCCCTGACATCAATAGCCTTTTCAGGAGTGCCCATAATACAACTCTGCTGTAATACTATTATATTGCTCCGTTTTTATCAGACAGCTGTGTTCTTCACTAAAAACTGACTGCATAATAATATATAGAGCTGACCGTGACAACATAAGATGATTAATTCTTCAACATTCCGTTCAACATTTCAACATTTTGCATTTAAACTGTGCATATCGCCAAAGTTTGTGAAAGTTTCAAGAATAGACTTGATTTATCTTAAAAAGATGGTAAAATATAGTTAGCACTCAAAGAAAGAGAGTGCTAAAAATCATTTTCGTTTATTCTTATTATTCAGGAGGTATATATTATGACTATCAAACCATTACAGGACAGAGTTGTCGTAAAAATGGCTGAAGCTGAGGAGACCACTCAGAGCGGCATCATCCTCACAGGCTCCGCTAAGGAAAAGCCCGAATTCGCTGAGGTAATCGAGGTAGGCCCCGGCACATCAGATGTTAAGATGGAAGTAAAGAAGGGCGATAAGGTCCTCATTTCCAAGTACTCAGGTACTAACGTTAAGCTCGACGGTGAGGAGTATATCATCGTAAGAATGGAAGACATACTCGCAATCGTTAAATAATGCGTAATTCATAATTCGGAATTCGTAATTATGGTATCGCCTTACGGCGATGTATCTAAATATTAAAATTCGTGAGCGTATGCGAACACATTTAATTACGCATTACGCATTACGAATCAAGAATTGATTCAAAGGAGATTTTATCATGGCTAAGGATATAAAGTACGGCGAAGACGCAAGAAAAGCACTTCAGGCAGGTATCGACAAGCTTGCTGATACAGTAAGAATAACAATGGGTCCTAAGGGCAGAAACGTTGTCCTCGACAAGAAGTTCGGCGCTCCCCTTATCACTAACGACGGTGTTACTATCGCTAAGGATATCGAGCTTGAGGACGCTTTCGAGAACATGGGCGCTCAGCTCGTCAAGGAAGTTGCTACTAAGACAAACGATGCTGCCGGCGACGGTACAACAACTGCTACCCTCCTCGCTCAGACTATCGTTCGTGAGGGTATGAAGAATATCGCAGCAGGCGCTAACCCGATGGTTCTCAAGAAGGGTATCGCTAAGGCTGTTGACGCTGCTGTAAAGGCTATCGTTGACAACTCAAAGGCAGTTCAGGGCAGCGATGATATCGCAAGAGTAGGTACTGTTTCTTCTGCTGACGAAAACGTTGGTAAGCTCATCGCTGAGGCAATGGAAAAGGTAACTTCTGACGGTGTTATCACTATCGAAGAAAGCAAGACTGCTGAGACTTACAGCGAAGTAGTTGAAGGTATGCAGTTCGACAGAGGCTACATCTCACCTTATATGGTTACAGATGCTGACAAGATGGAAGCTGTTTACGACGATGCTTTCGTTCTTATCACAGACAAGAAGATCTCATCTATCCAGGACATTCTCCCGCTTCTCGAGCAGATCGTAAAGATGGGCAAGAAGCTTGTTATCATCGCTGAAGACGTTGAGGGCGAGGCTCTTACAACTATCATCCTCAACAACCTCCGTGGCACATTCAAGGTTGCTGCTGTAAAGGCTCCGGGCTTCGGTGACAGACGTAAGGAAATGCTGAAGGATATCGCAGTTCTCACAGGCGGTGAGGTGATCTCATC
>JAFOMV010000025.1 GCA_017418765.1 Ruminococcus sp.
ACGGGCAGTTATGTAATCCTCGGATGCTCTGTCCATTCCCTTGACGCCAAGCTTCTCGGAGGTCTCGCCCTTGTTCATGATACCGCCGTTTATAATGCTCAGGTCTTCACAGTGGGATGCCACGAGAAGTCCGTTTTCATTAGAGAGTTCCAGTGCCTTCCGCATCATCTCGGCGTTTTCAACAGGTCTGCCGTCGTCGGAGATACAAATGCATCCTGCATCCTTGAGAGCTTCAAAGTCGCAGAGACCGTTTCCGCTCATGCCGTTGGTGATACAGCCTACGGGATATACCTCAACTCCTGTTCCCTTTGCCTTGTCGATGATATATCTGATAGTTTCGGGATTATCGCAGGGCGGCTTGGTATTCGGCATGGCCAGCACTCCTGTTACTCCGCCTGCCAGTGCCGCAGCACAGCCTGTGAGTATATCCTCCTTGTACTCCAGTCCCGGGTCACGGAAATGAACGTGCATATCAAAAAGAGAAGGCATGAGTACAAGTCCTGTACCGTCTATAACAGTATCTGCGGTATCGGTTATTTCCCCGGATACTTTAGTAATTTTTCCTTCGCTGATAAGAACGTCTGTGACCTTGTCTGTATCGGTATCAACTGCACGGATGTTTCTGATAAGTATTGATGACATATTGACCTCGCTTTCAGTAAATGGATACGCTGTCCGAGCCGTCGGTCTCGGTTACTGATACCCTGACCTTTTCGCTGTGGGAAGTTGGAAGATTCTTTCCGACATAATCTGGACGTATGGGGAGTTCTCTGTGACCTCTGTCTACAAGAACGGCAAGCTGTATAGTTCTTGGCCTGCCACGCTTGATAAGAGCGTCCAGAGCGGCACGGGCACTTCGTCCCGTAAACAGGACATCGTCCACAAGAACAACATCTTTATCTGTGATATCGAAAGTAATATCAGTCTTTTCATCGTGGTCTGAAGAAGTCCTGTCATCCCTGTATGGTGTGATATCGAGAGTTCCGAATGGGACTTCCGTTTTTTCCAGCTCTGATAGCTTGTCCGCTATCCTTCTGCCGATGGGCACTCCTCTTGAATAGACGCCCACAATAGCCAGACTGTCAGTGCCCTTGTTCCTTTCGATGATCTCATAGGAGATACGGGCGATGGCACGGCTCATAGCCTTTTCGTCCATGATTATGCGTTTTTCTTCCACCTGATCAGCTCCTTTAAATATGAAAAATACCCGCCTGCGGTCTGCAAACGGGTATACTTATAGCTATAGTATAGTTACAATCAAGTTAACCGCCTTGCCAACCTCACAGGATCGAATTAAAGGGTAGTTTTCAAAGATCGTTACTATTATATCACAACAAAGCAATACTGTCAAGTACAATATCAAAAATTTATAACGATATATTGTAAATGAGTTATATCCAAGAAAGTTCATACATTATTTACAATTTACACCGCACATTTTCCTCATCTGCTTCGTTAAACTTATTGATCACAGGCAAATGTTGCCGCAAAGGAGGTTATATATATGAAAAATCCTCAACGATTCTTTTCGATATCACTTGCCGTATGCATGACGGCCGGCTTTGCTTCATATCTTCCGATGACCGCAAATGCAGCCGCTTACAACTGGGACGCAAGGCCTGCATGGACACCTCATGACTTCGTTTCAGCTATGGATTTCATGAATAAGTACGGCTCTACTCACTCTGAAAATAATACGATATGTATAGTAAAACATGTTCCTGATGGTATGCACCTGACCGCAGATATCAAGGCAGAAAACAGTCAGCCTCAGGAAAGAACGGATGCAGACTATGAAAGCAAGATCTTTACTTTTGAATTCGAGATGCCGAATGATGCAGCTGCATCCGATAACAAAGAAAAAGATTATGAAAAATCCGCTTTACAGAGGTATATCGATTTTCATGGTTACACTGACAGCAGCTTTGTAGGATATCATTATGAAGCATTGATAATAAATGCCAATCTGAATACAAAGTTTACTATCATGACAAATATTGCCGAAAAAGCAAATAGCTTTTCTGAGGATGGAGCTTCGGTATATACTTTTGAAAACGGAAATGAAACAGATATTTTCGGCTGGCTTCCCGATTCATATCCTGAATACACCGAATTCGTCAATAAGAACGGCAATCTGTCATTACATGAGGGAAAGCTGGTTTACTGTCATGATATCAATTATTCAACCGGCGCAGTTCTCGATACAAAGCAGACAGGCACAGGTAAACTGAAATGTACATCCGACATCAGTACCTATAACGAAATGGTAATGAAAGCAGCCGGCAATACCTCACACCTTGTACAGGTATACGAAGGTGACAAGGCAGGAGAAGTCTCAATATCTTTTGATGCCAATATCCCTTGGGCTCCCGAAGAACACAAACTTCCCGTGCAAACTGCTTCAGTTTATGTTAACGATGATATGACTGTAAGCAGCTCAAAAAATGAACTGCCAGACTGGATACCGCATGATCAAGACTCACTTATTGATTTTCTTGATAAGCACGGAAAAACATGGGTACAGGATGGCATTATCTGCTGTGCCCGTCAGATAAATGAAATGATAAGCACCAGATATACCTACAGCTTTTCGGGTTCAGCTGCTGAAAATATTAAAGACTACGTCATTTTCAGCGAGAGAATATCCCCTGACAGTGAAGTTCCGAGTCTTGTTTATGAAGTAACTGCATACAGGATCCCGAACGGCACCGACCTTGATATCAGCTTCAATTACGGCAGTTCACAAAAAAAGATCACTGCTTCCTTTGCATTTGAAAAGGATAGCTCAGGTCATATCACTCAGAAGGATATTTACTCATGGCTGCCTGACAGCGACGAGGAATTCAATGATTACTATAAAAAGCACGGTGATTTCTCTATCCAGAACGGATATATTGTGTACTGCACAAGTATACCTGCTTCTTCCGGATACAACCTATATCTTCACCAGAACGGCACGGGCACTGTTTCGGAATATCATGAAGAAGTCTCAGCACCTGCCAAAGATATCACACGTGATGGCGGTACTATGCACTTCGTTAAGCTTTACAAGCCTTTAAATGAAGGCACAGTCAGACTTGATATCCTCAAGGCAAACAAGGATACAGATGTTCTTCCGTCTGACGGCGTCGATACCGCTTATTTCAGAATAGACAAGGATATGAATATCACTGCTGCTGAAAAATCAGACATGAAAACAACTGTCAAAGGAGACTGCAACGGTGATGGTATCATAGGTATCTCCGATGCTGTGGCTTTACAGAATTGGCTGCTCGGCAGAGAAGTTCTTTCCGAAAACGGTGAAGCCGATATTAATGAAGATAATGTTGTTGACGTATTTGATCTCATAGCTTTAAAGTCGAAGATCATGGATATTATGTCAGAAGCTCCGAAACCTGTTATGGCTGTGATAAATCAGAATTATGCATGGCTTCCTGTTCAGAAAGTTCAGATATACGATCAGTATGGCACTGTTTACAGATACTCAAACAGTGTCAGCAGCGATCAAAACCGAAAAGACTTTAATGATGCAATTCTGAAAATGGAAAGCGATGACTGGTATGAGCAGATACAGAACATAATGGATAGTGCAGCAGAAAATACTTTGGAACAGGTAAAGTCAAATAGTTCCTACTGCATAAAGAGCAGTTACTGTATTAATGACCGACTTATTAACAGCATTGCCGGTTTTTCTGAAAAAGCAGAGAAATATAGTAAAAAGCCGCTTTTTAAAGTAAATGTTGCTGATGACATGGGCGCAACTACTGTTTATATAATTGGCAAAACCTCAAACAAAAAGCCGGTTTACTCGGCTATTGCTGAATACGGGGATTATTCAGGCTGTATAGACGATAAGGATGTGAAGACATTCATACATATGCTTATAGATAATAAAATAGCTTCACCTCTCATCCTTCAGGCTATGAGCGAAAAAAATTATGCGTACTAAAACAAAAGAAAGAAAAATAAATCATTACGGACAAGCTTAAAACTTGTTCAAACAACTGATGGGCGGACAGATGTCTGCCCATCAGTTCTCTATTTAGTCATATATACTCTCAGTGAGATTTCCCTTATTAGCGCATTTTCGATATATATATCAAAAAAATCACAAAGATTATACAGATTCGTCTGTTATCATTGACATAGACCTTTTCAATTCTGTTGACGGCGACGCAAACTGTGATACTGCAATGAATATGAGCGATGCGATCCTCATTATGCAGTCAATAGCAAATCCTGCAAAGTATAAGCTCACTTCCCAGGGAAACTTCAACGCTGACACTGACGGGGACGGTATAACAAATTCTTATGCACTGGCTATACAGAAGAAACTGCTTCACCTTGAATGAAAATGATCGGCAGATAATTATTGAGCTTCCGTTCATAGATCAGTTCCTAACCGTCAGCCTGACAAACCGAAACATTTATGAATCATTATATACAAAACGGGGAAACCTTTTCAAAAGGTCTCCCCTGTTTTTATTATTAAAGTGTTGCAGGAAGTGAAGTTATAAGTTCAAGCATAAGCTGCTGTATAGCAAGTGCATCCTTATTTGTAAGTCCGTTTCCTGCTGATTCGCAGTCTGCGTTGATCTTACCCTGTGAAGTTATGTGGTACTGATCGTAACCGGTCTCACTGAATCTTGAAGGATTTGCAAGTGCCTGCATGATAAGTACAGCATCTGAAATATTGACCTTGCCATCACAGTTTGAATCACCGTAAAGTGTTACATTTAAATTCTGCTGCGGCTGTGTCTGGATAGGCTGAGTCTGTGGAGGCTGTGTCTGTATTGGCTGAGTCTGAACAGGCTGTGACTGTCCGAATACAGATGCAGGCTTGGAATTCTTCATTGCACCGAAGAATATCTTGCCCCACTCTGTAAGGTTCTTACCATCCCAGTCATTAGTAAGGTCGAGATACTCAACTCCGCCGCCGTTGCCCTTCCATGACCATGCAAGGTAACCAAGGCCCTTCTGCTCGCAGTAGTTCATGAGAGCTATCTCATCAACATCACCATCGCTGTGCTTATAGCCGAATTCGCCTGCAAGAACAGGAGCTCCGCTTGTGAGCGCACCGTCTAAGTTATCCTTGATAGTCTGAGCGTTCTTGCCTGCTGTTCCATAGAAGTGGATAGAGAATACTGTGTTCTTATCAGGGTCAGAATTGAATACATCCTTACCTTTTTCCTTGATAGCTGTACCATACTGTCCCCAGCCTGCTGCATCTATCATTATCATATTCTTGATACCTGCGTTACGGACTACCTTGATAGCTTCTGTGCTGCCCTTAGCCCAGTTAGCGCTGTCCCACTTGCCTACCCATTCGTTGGCAATATTGAGGATAACGATATCCCTGTTAGCGTTGAGTACATCCTTGTTTCCAGCCCAGTATTTAGCAGCTGCAACAATATCATCTACCTTGTCGCTGCCTGTAGCATCATGAGCTTCCAGCACGCAAACAAGCTTATTTTCTCTGCACCAGCCGATTATCTTCTTCAGCTCGTTTTCGGATGTCTTAGTCCACTTAGCACCGTCAGCGCATACAACTCTTACGGTGTTGCATCCCTTTGCAGCAACAGCCTTGAGAGTCTGCTCAGTATTGCTCTGGAACCATGCATGAGCAACATTTACACCACGCATGATAAACTCATTGCCGTTAGCATCAACGATCTTCTGTCCTGAAACATGGAATCCGTCTGTTGCAGTCTGAGGCTGCTGATTTGTAGGTGTTGTGTCGTTATTAGGAGGAGTTACAGGAGTTGTTGCAGCGGGCTGAGAATTTCCTGAACCAACTTTATAATCAGTCATTTTTATATCTCCGTCATGCCACCATATCTGGATCTCTCCGCCAGTCACTCCTGCAGGGATCTTAGACATAGGAACTTCTATAACAAGATTACCATTTCCGTCAGTGCTTCCTTCCCACTCTATCTTCTCCCATTCACTGTTGTTGGCATATCCGATACAACCATTGCTGAATGAGTTAGGAGTTCCTGTAAATGTTACCTTGAAAGTACCGTTTCTGTCATTTCCTGAGATAGTGAAAGGATACTTTATTGTCTTATCTTCTTCCTCGCCTATTGTTGTGGTTGTTTCATTATTATTAGGCGCAGGTGCTGTGGTATTTGCAGGAGGATTTGAGCTGCTGACACCAAGTACTTCCATCATCTTGTTTACAACAGGCTCGCTTTCCTTGTACCATGTAAGATTGCTTCTGTTGAGATATCCGTGACACTCACCTGCTGATGAAGGCGCATTGATAACGTTGTTATCCCAAAGTACACAAGGTACACCCATTTCCTTAGTAGTCTTTATGTACTGCTCAGCCCACTTTACTCTTGCCTGGGTATTTCCAAAGTTTGAAGTACCGAACTCACCAATGACTACAGGGATACCCTTTGAGGTAAATGTATTCTTGATGTTTGCCAGTGTGCTGCTGAGGTCATTTGAATACTTTGATGTAAATGAGCTGTGATCTGATACAGCAGTATTCATAGTGAAATCGTAAGGAACATAAGCGTGTATCGAGATAGCTACCATTTTATCATTAGGTACCTGTATCTTTGAGAACATTGTCTGATCTGCGGAAGCACAGTATCCCGGGATCATCAGAAGACGATTCTTGTTGTTTGCTGAATCAGAGCTTCTTATGAGCTTTACAAAGTCCTGATTGAGCTTGTTGATGGTATCTACCTCATTCTGCTGAGGTCCCCACCATTCGTGGTTAGTACCCTTGGCTCTCGGCTCATTCATGCTCTCGAAAATAAGGTGCTGGTCATAGCTCTTGAAAGCATCTGCGATCTGTGACCATATCTTGGTAAACTTAGGCTTCATCTCGTTGTATGCAGTGCCGAGGTCTGCTCTGTCTACCCAGTTCTCATGGTGCAGGTTAAGGATAACATACATATTGTTATCAATAGCATAGTCTACAACTTCTTTGACTCTTGCCATCCATGCGGGATCAATATTATTGCTTCCGTCAAGATGATTGAACCATGTTGTTGGTACACGGACTGTATTGAAGCCCTTAGCCTTTACTGCATCGATCATTGCCTTTGTTGTCTTAGGGTTGCCCCATGAAGTTTCTGTACCGACACCGTTGGCATTTCCGCCGTATGCATCAAGAGTATTACCCAGATTCCAGCCTATTTTCATATCCTGAGTTATCTGGGAAGCTGACATGTTTGAAGCGGCATAAGCCTCAAATTCGCTTGCAGGAGCGATCCTGAGCGAAGAAAGCAGACAGATAGCTGCTGCTGAGAAGCTGATTACACGCTTCATGCTTTTTCTGTTTTCCATTAGTAAACCCTCCTTGAAAAATCGCTTAGCAGAAAGAACAGTGCAGGAAACTTTCTGCCAATATCATAAAGTATGATTTAATAATTCAGTAATTAAATTATACCCACTTATATTTAAATCATATCTCATTTTATATCAAATGTCAAGGAAAAAGCTTACATTCATTTAAAGCGGCACAGAATTTTGTAGAAATAATCAATTGTAAGAAATCAACATTGTGCAACACATCTAATATTATACTTAAAATAATATGGTTAAGCTAATATACTTTAAGTAGAGCGAATATCACCTTGACATGATGTATTTTTAGTAGTATAATTGATTTGTCGAATTATCATGAATGGGGGAGCAATCAATGCTTGACGTATTATCCAAAATGTTTTCGAGTATAGTTTCTTCCGATACTATTATATTAATAATGGCAGTTATCACAGGTATTATATTTTGGGATCTTAGAAAAAAGAAAAACGAATTTGCCAATAATATGCCGCAATGGAAACACGAAAGGCGTTTCAAAAAGATCTCGGCTAAAGCTGATTCTTTAAAAAAATGGCATAATATTTTCGTTACACTTATTTCATTCTTTCCTCTGCTCGGTATGCTTGGCACGGTCATCGCACTTTTGAAACTTGACCTTACCGAAGCCAATGATTCGGTAAAAAACAATTTCTTCGACGCTCTCACATCTACAGCATGGGGCATTGTATTTTCACTCATATTCAAGGGAGCAAACGCTTTCATAGAGACCGAGATACAAGATCATATTGATAAAGCTGAAAAGCTGCTTGAAGATAATGATAACGCCGTTGAAACCGACATGAAAAAGGTGACAGTATGAAACGGCGAAAGGAAGTTATCCTTGATTTTACTTCGCTTCTCGACATCGTTCTGATAATTCTTTTTTTCTTTATTCTTTTCAGTTACATGGAAACGGGAAAAGTCAGGGAAGAAGCCGAGGCTGCCGTTTCTAAGGCTGATGAGATATCCGCCTCAGCTGACAGGCGTGAAGCGGAAGCTGACTACAAGATAAAAGAAGCAGAATCCGCTATACAGCAAGCTAAAGACGAACTTGCGGCAGTGAGAGACATCAACAGGAGCGCAGGAGCAAATCTCGATGCACTGCAGCAATTCGGGAAAAATCAAAGCATCATAATAAAAATGGATGTATCCCTTGACGGAAATGAAGCTTTGCTTTCTGTTTTCAGAAATAATGAACTTATCAATACTATATCATCAGAAAAGAATATTTCGGATAATATCAAAGATACCATCGTCAGCTGCGGATACTCCACAGATGATACATTGCTTATCAGTTTTTTCTATGATCCATCAGAAAGAGGATCATATTCAGCGTACACAAATATCCAGAAGTCTTTCAAAGAACTGAAAAAAGACTTCAGAAATATATACATATCTGAAACAGATGAATCTATTTTCAAGGAGGATCAATAACATGGCAAAAAATAGTGATGAAAAGAAAAAAGGAAGCAAAGCAGTTCCTGCTTGTCAAGCATAAGTATAATAATTTATATATATCATATATTGACGAAAGGAAAATCAAAAATGATTAAAAAAATTTTAGGAATTTTATTCTTAGTTGCATTGATTGCATGTGTAGTATTTTTCTTTACTAAATGTAATGGAAAATTTGCATTTGGTAAGGGGAACAACAACGGAAACATCAACGATACCTCAGACAGTTCATCGTCTGTTTCCGAGGCAGTACAGGAAGAAACATCAGCATCAACAACACAAGAAGTTTCAACAGAACCTGAGACCGACGAGATACAGTACATTGAAGTAACTGTAAGCGGAAACAGCTACATCTATCAAAACAGCTCCCTGAGCCTCGATGAACTCATGAATGAGATCAAGGATAAGGATATGACGGTCAAGCTTACAGACGATAAGGCATCAAAAAACGCTTACGATGAGCTCGTACAGTCTCTCGATGACAACAATATACAACATATAGAATGATAATAAAAAGCTGCATGGCATAATCGGTGATGTTGATACAGAAGTTTTAGCCATAGTATTTCTGATATGTGGTCAGAAGTACTATGGCGTTTTCGTTGACATAACTACAATATTATGCTATAATTGTTTCTAATAAAAATCAGAGTTTGTTGGGATAATACGATTGGAAAAATATTGGAGATTAACGTATGGGAAACAATTCAGTAAGTAAAAATAAGTATTTAACAGTAGCTGTTCTGATTACGGTATCGTATGCGGTGCAATTTTTGTTTAGCAGTATAGGTCGGTACATTGCCGCATTGTTTGATTGTTCTTCCATAGATAGTAACAATTTGTTTGCACAAGTGGCAATTCATCATATTGTTCAGATGATACTTGCATTAGCTATAATATTCCTGCTATATATGTTCAAAAATATCAATGGTTTCAAGCTTCGTCCTAAATATGATGCCAAAGGCATAAAGTATACTGTGATCTTCTGCGTCGTTTTAGTTTTATATTATATCATTGTTTATGTTATTGGAAGCTTTACTCATTCTATAAATACATACGACTATGAATTGAACCGTACTAATGTTATAGGTACATTAGGGTTTCAATTATTCCTTTCGGGACCATCAGAAGAGATCCTCTTTAGGTCATTGCCCATAACATTGTTCTTATATGCTCTGAGATCTGATAGCAGGAAAGATCAAGTGATATCTGTTATCAGTACAGCTATGCTATTTGGTCTGGCACATATTAATGTTTTCACATTCTCTGTACCGGTGTTCCAGGTGTGCTATGCATTTGTTCTTGGAATTGCCTATGGTTTTACATTTATCAGAACAAAGAGTGTTATCTATCCGATGATAATGCACAGTATGAGTAATGTGATCTCAGTAGGCGGATGCTATTTGTATATGTTATATGACAGATAAATCATGATCTGTATCAGCCGCCGAAAAAACAATGCCCCTGAGTGTGTTGTAACACTCAGGGGCTAAACTTCTTTATCAGTACCGACCTAATGTCATGCAGCTTTTTGCTTGTCGAAAAACTGTTTCATGGTATCCTCGTCCACATGATAATTCAATATCAAATCCGGCTTTTTTCAATGAGCCGGCTTACTCACTATATTCTGCAATATACGGCAGGCTCCTGTAATACTCGGCATAATCCAGACCATATCCCACAACAAATTTGTCAGGGATAGTAAAAAGTGAAAGGTCAGCTTTAAGATCTACTACCCTTCTTTCAGGCTTGTCAAGAAGTGTTACAACGTGAAGTGAAAGAGGTTCACGGACTTTCAGAAGTTTCAGCAGAGTATAGAGCGTTCTTCCCGTGTCTATGATATCCTCGACTATGACCACATGATACTTGCTGATATCCTGTTTCAGATCCATGGTTATCTCAACATTTCCTGAGGATTCAGTCCCCTCAAAGTAACTCTGCGCCGCCATGAATCCTATTTCACACGGAACAGCTACCTCCCTTGCCAGGTCAGCCATAAAGACGAATGCCCCTTTCAGAACACTTACCAGAAGCACAGGAGCACCATCGTATATGCTGTCTATGTACCTGCCTGCCTCTTTGATCCTTGACTTTATCTCATTTTCAGAAATAAGCACTTTCTTTACATGGCTATGAAATTCCTCGGTATTTTCAAATCTCATATGAATCTCCGTTCCTTACCGATAACCACTTTATGGTGATATCAATAAACAATTACTATAATGATATTATATCATTTCAGGAAAAAAAGTCAATATGGATGTTTTTATTTGCATATGGTCTTTACAAATTTATGATTTTCTGTTATACTTATATTGATATATTGTGCGCCGAGCACAGAAAAGAGGTAAAGCTTTGGCTAATGAAAAAATAAGAAATTTCTGCATTATAGCTCATATAGATCACGGAAAATCCACACTTGCCGACCGTATTCTTGAAAAGACTGAAACTGTTGCAATACGTGACATGGAAGACCAGCTTCTCGATAATATGGACATCGAGCGTGAGCGTGGGATCACCATCAAAGCCCGTGCGGTACGTCTGAAATATACTGCTCAGGATGGTGAGGACTATATCTTCAACCTGATAGATACTCCCGGTCACGTTGACTTCAACTACGAGGTTTCACGTTCACTTGCTGCCTGTGAGGGAGCGATACTCGTTGTTGACGCTTCTCAGGGCATCGAAGCGCAGACCCTTGCAAACACTTATCTCGCCATCGAGCACGATCTTGAAGTGGTGCCCGTCGTTAACAAGATAGACCTTCCCTCTGCCGATCCCGAAAGAGTATGCAGCGAAGTGGAAAATGTC
>JAFOMV010000026.1 GCA_017418765.1 Ruminococcus sp.
CGACAGATCTATACAAGCTGTATCCGTCTTCGGTGGATTTAAGTTCAACGAAATCAAGACACATTTTTTCCGCTTCGGCAAGCAGCATTTTCATAAGTCCGACTGCTATGCCCTTTCTTCTGTACTGCGGTCGGGTATATACATTCATAACAGTTCCCGTTTTGCCATTAATAAAAGACGGATTTGAAGGCTTCTCCGAAACATATAAAAAGCAGCAGCCTGCAATTATATCATCATCTCTACATACAAAAGCAAACAGGTCATTGTTTAGATGGAAATTGAAATAGGGCGGAAGATTGTGAGATATCAACGATAATTTATTCTGCGGTATTTCGCCGTAATCTTCCAGTAAGTATTCTGTTCTCAGTTCAACAAGCAAGTTTATATCATTTGCAGTTGCTTTTTCAAATAGCATATATATACCTCATTAAACGGGCGGATGATATCCGCCCCTACATAGTTTCAATTAACCATACATCCGCATTAACAAGCCGTCGAGCGACCTGAAACTCATCGCTTTAATAAGAGTAAGCGAGTTTACGAGCGTAACGTGAATGTGGTCAAGCTGACGCCAGCTTGCGGCTTATACATTAAATCTGAACAGAACGATATCTCCGTCCTTCATAACGTATTCCTTGCCCTCAAGACGAACAAGTCCCTTTTCCTTTGCAGCAGCCATTGAGCCGCAGGCCATAAGGTCATCGTAGGAAATAACCTCTGCACGGATGAAGCCTTTCTCGAAGTCGGTGTGGATCTTACCTGCCGCCTGCGGAGCCTTTGTGCCGTCGGTGATAGTCCATGCACGTACCTCCTGCTTGCCTGCTGTCAGGTATGAGATAAGTCCGAGGAGTGAATAGCCCTCCTTGATGATACGGTTAAGGCCTGATACTTCCAGTCCGAGCTCAGCGAGGAATTCCTTCTTGTCCTCGTCAGCCATGTCGGATATCTCAGCTTCTATCTGAGCGCAGATAGGCAGTACAGCGGAATTTTCCTCTGCGGCAAGTCCGCATACAGCCTTGTAATTCTCGTTGGTGTCGATGTTGTTTGTGAAGTCCTCCTCGCTCAGGTTAGCCGCATAGATAACGGGCTTTGCGGAGAGGAGAGGTGTGGACTTGATAAGCTCACGCTCCTCGTCTGTGAAGTCGAATCCACGGGCTGACTTGCCATTTTCGAGGTGAGTTTTCAGTCTTTCGAGGAAGTCTATCTCTGCAAGGTACTTCTTGTCGCCCTTTGCAGCCTTCTTTGCACGGTCGATACGTCTGTCAACCATTTCGATATCGGAGAAGATAAGCTCCAGATTGATAGTCTCGATGTCACGGAGAGGATTGATGCTTCCGTCAACGTGGATGATGTTAGGGTCCTCGAAACAGCGTACAACGTGAACGATAGCATCCACTTCACGGATATCAGCCAGGAACTTGTTACCCAGACCTTCGCCCTTTGAAGCGCCCTTAACAAGGCCTGCAATGTCCACGAATTCGAGAGTTGCGGGAGTGAACTTGTCAGGCTCGTACATTTCAGCCAGCTTGTCAAGTCTCTCATCGGGCACTGAAACTATGCCCACGTTCTTTTCGATGGTGCAGAACGGATAGTTTGCAGATTCTGCGCCTGCATTTGTAAGTGCGTTAAAAAGTGTGCTTTTGCCTACATTAGGCAGTCCAACCATACCGAGTTTCATATTTATTCTTACCTTTCTTTATTACATTGATTTCCCCGTCATTATGACGGGGAAAATGATTTTAGTTATTTGAATGAGCCACAGGCTTGTTGTTGATAATGGAATTTACAATGGAATTCTGTATCTGTACATCTCCGCCCGAAGTGCCGATGTCTTTGGGATTTCCGGCAAATACCTTCATATTTACGGATGAATCGATGATGGAAACATTTCCCGAACCCGAAGCATCGCCGATACCTGTCATTTCATCACCTTCAGAGTCGATGATGATCTCAGCATTTTGTATCTTTGTGTTGACACTTCCGTTTATTGCTCCGATACAGGTGTGATGTCCTGAGCGCATTTTTATATTTACCTTGCCCTGCTTGATATAAACACTGCCCTCGCCGTCTTCGAGCACTCCTAAACCTACTGCATTAGCACCTGTACAAGCAAGCGAGATATCAGCACCTGAAGTAATTGTCGCTATGCCCTTACAGCTTCCTATACCTGTGACTTTTATTCCTGACATAGTCATGTCTATAGAACATTCGTCAGATATATCAACATCTGCGTCACCGTTAAAGCTGCCTATGCCCAGACCATTATGGCAGTAGGAGTACAGCTTGTACTTGCCTGAGACGAGCTTTATAGCTGAACCGTCATCATTGAAGCCTCCGCCTATACATACTGAATCAACGCTGTTGGAGATTATCTCAAGGGTACCTGTGCTGCCGAGAGTGATATCGCCGTAGCCCTTATCATGGTCATTGCCTATGCCTATACCATCTGTGGCGTAGCAATCGATAGTGAGGTTGCCCTTGCCTTTCAGCTCGAACTGCGAGCCCGACGGTACATATATGCCTGCATAGCTCAGTTTGTTATTGCGTGAAACATGGAGTATCAGCCTTGCGTATTCACCGACGATGATAGCTGGCTTACCGTTGCCGCTGACCATATTCACGTTTTTCAGCATAAGCTCACAGCTGTGGTTCTCCATGATAGTGATATTCATTTTTATAGGTTTATCGGGATCACCCACGATAGTGAGCTTGCTCTGATACACATGGATATCAGTGTATTTTTCCAGTGCCAGTTTCAGAAGATCTATTTCAGTATCATTCCGAGCGGAATATATCTTCTTTACACCGTCAGGGCGTGTTTCGAGATTTGTTCTGATGATCTCATCCTTTACATCTTTAGCGATGCTGCTGAGGAAAAGCGGTTTTGGCTTGGATATGTAATAGCCTTGTACAAGGTCAACTCCGAGCCTGATGAGAGTTTTTAGCTCCTGCAAAGTCTCTACGCCTTCTGCAAGCGAATTAAGCTGATTTTCTCGGCAGAACTCTATTACGGATGCAACGAGCTGCTGCTTTTTCATATCATTCTGTATATCGCTTATAAGTGAGTGGTCTATCTTTATATAGTCAGGGGAATAGTTCAGAAGATTTGAACTATTGGAGTAGCCTGTACCGTAGTCATCGATAGCGAGCATAGCATGGGTGAAGCTGCATCTGTTCCTGAGTATCTCTATGCCCTCAGCAGTAGCAGAGCTTTCTTCGACTATCTCTATAACTGTTTTTTCAAATAATTCACCGTAAGTGAGGTATAACTCATTGAATTCATCATCAGTCAGCAGCGAACCTGCGATACAGTTGATAAAAAGCTTTTTATTCTCAAAAACCTGCTGATTGTCGCTAAGCAGCTTCATAGTGTTGAAGAATGTGAGCTTTTCGACAGCATAAAGATCACTCTGCCCTGCTGCAATCTTCAGTATCTGAGAAGGTGTCATTCGTATGTCACCTGAGGTACGCATGAGAGCTTCATATCCGACTATCTCACCTGTATGAGTCTCGATAATAGGCTGAAAGCAGTATGTAAGCAGGTTCTCCTGGACTATCCTTGAGAATAGCTGAGCTTCTTTGTACGAGTCTTTATCACGGATATAGCTTTCCTCTGAGAACCAGTTTATAACGCTGCGTCTGTCGGCCTTGGCTTCATAAAGGGCGAATTCTGAATAATTTACCAGCATATTGAAGTCAGAAGCCTCATCAGGAAATGATGAACAGCCAATGGAAAGTGACAGGCTGCTTTTATCGGAAATATCTATTATTTCTCCGAAATCGTCTGTTAGAATGCAGTTCTGAACAGCTTCATCCATATTGTTGAGTGTATTATAAATGCTCATCTTGTCACAGTCCTTGAAAAAAGCACATATCTCATAGTTGGATTTAGAGCCGATTATTATATTATCAGAGGAAAAGCTTTTCAGGACTTCAGCGACAGATGTAATGCAGCTGTTGGTATTGTCAACAGTAAGGTATGAACCCAGCTTGTCGATGCCGTTGATATACACTGTAGCGAGACATCCGTGCTGAGTTTCGGGAAGTATGCTTTTGATTTTTTGTGAAAAAGAAGGGTAGGAAGGCAGCCTTGTTACCGGGTCGTATTCAACAAAATTCAGATGCTCGTATATATCCGACATCTGACGGGTAAAGTCCTGTACGAAACCGAGCCATTCATCGCTGCTTTCGTATATATTCATTTTTATATAGCGAGTGGTCTGATTATCTGAGAAACGGTAGATATGCTTCTGACCCTCTACAGGATTTTTTGATATCCGTTCAAGGAGATCAAAGAACTCAAATTCGTTAAGTTTTTCACCTGAGCAGCCAAGCATACGGCATGCGGGAGCATCGAAAAAAGCAGCCTTTTCCTTGGCTATGTATGTGAATGCACCGATATTGCCTACAAATTGCTGGAAGGCTTTCCAGTCACGGCTAAGCTCAGGAGGATCAGCGGAAAAATCAAAAATACTCATTATCCCTCCAATCTGCACTATATGGGCTCATTTAGCGCTTTAAGTGCTTTGCTTTGTTAACGGTTCAAAGCAGACCGTGATACACGGATCATATGCAATTATATTATACAACATTTTTGATGTTATGTCAATGAGTGGATGCTATTCATCAACGGCAGCAGCATTTACTTTTTCTTATTGCTCCATCAATTTAATATTGCCAAAATAGACAGATATCCATATAGAAATTTTGCCCCTGAGCATTACAAATCGCTCAGGGGCAAAACTATTATATTGGTATACGTATATAAGTGGATCAAATCTTTTGATCAGCAAACTGTTTTAGCAATTCTTCCTATCCCTATCAGTCAAGGAAGTCCTTTACCTTTTTGCTTCTGCTTGGGTGACGGAGCTTTCTGAGAGCCTTTGCTTCGATCTGACGGATACGTTCACGTGTTACATCGAAACGCTGTCCGACTTCTTCGAGAGTGCGTGACTTGCCATCCTCAAGGCCGAAACGAAGCTTGAGCACTTTTGCTTCACGGTCTGTAAGAGTTGAGAGCACTTCGTTGAGTTGTTCCTTGAGGAGAGTGTGTGAAGCTGCTTCAGCAGGTGCGGGAGCGTCATCATCAGGGATGAAGTCTCCGAGATGGCTGTCCTCCTCCTCACCAATAGGAGTTTCGAGAGATACAGGGTCCTGAGCCACACGCATGATCTCACGAACCTTGTCGACAGGCATATTCAGCTTGTCAGCGATCTCCTCAGGGCTTGGATCGTGGCCGTTTTCGTGGAGAAGCTGGCTGGATACCTTCTTAACCTTGGTGATGGTCTCAACCATATGAACAGGGATACGGATAGTTCTTGCCTGATCGGCGATAGCACGGGTGATAGCCTGGCGGATCCACCATGTAGCGTATGTGGAGAACTTGAATCCCTTAGTGTAATCAAACTTTTCAACAGCCTTGATAAGACCCAGGTTGCCTTCCTGTATGAGATCGAGGAACTGCATACCTCTGCCCACGTACTTCTTAGCGATAGAAACAACAAGACGAAGGTTAGCCTCTGAAAGGCGCTTCTTTGCGTAGCGGTCACCCTTAGCCATTCTCTGGGCAAGCTCGATCTCCTCCTCAGTAGTAAGAAGGGGAACACGTCCGATCTCCTTGAGGTAAATTTTTACAGGGTCATCGATAGCGATACCTTCAGTGGAAAGTGCCATTTCCAGGTCATCGGTAAGGTTTGAGTCAAGACCTATTTTCAGGTCAGCGTCAAGGTTCATATCCTCTACGATCTCGATGTTGAGGTTTTCGCAGTTATCATAGAAGGTATTGATCTGGTCAACGTCAAAATCCAGCTCTTCCAGTGCGTCGGTGATCTCTTTTGTTGTAAGCTTTCCGTTAGTTTTGCCCTGTTCGATGAGAGCTTCAATAGTGTTCTTTTTGTTTTCCATAAGAAAACCTCCTATTTTTTATTTTTCGATCTGAACTTACTCATCAATTCGTCATTAGTGAGTTCATCAGATGGTGTTGGCTTTGATTTTTTCAGTACCTCTGCACAGTCGAGGACTCCCTCAAA
>JAFOMV010000139.1 GCA_017418765.1 Ruminococcus sp.
CATAATGCAGAGCGTGCTTTTCGGACTCATTCACGGGGTATTATTTATTTCGTCTGTGGGTATACCGAAAGCATTGCTGATAATATTATTCACGGGCGGCATAGGCTGGCTTATGGGATATATCAACGAAAAGAAAGCAGGCGGCTCTATTATACCGAGCTGGTGCATACACACTGCCGCAAATATCTTTTCGGGAATTTGTTCGGCATTTGTATTGTTTAAATAATAATTACGCATTAAGCATTGAAAAGGAGGAATAACTATGGTAAAGATAAGACTTATGACCATCAATGACTGGGAAAGCGTCGAGAAGGTATGGAAAGACCACGAAGGAACAAATCCCGTTGATGACAGCGAGGAGGGCTTCACAAGATACCTCAAACGCAACCCCACTACCAGCTTTGTTGCCGAGGATGACGGAAAGATCATAGGCACTATCCTTGCAGGCCATGACGGACGCAGAGGCTTTCTTCACCACGTTGTTGTTCTTCCCGAATACAGGCTGAAAGGCGTAGGCGAGGAAATGGTCAGCAGGGCTATGGAGGCTCTCGAAAAGGAGGGCATACAGAAAACTGCTCTCGTTGTGTTCGAGGATAATGACCTGGGAAACGGCTTCTGGGAGCATATCGGCTTCACCACAAGACCTGACCTTGTTTACCGCAACAAGTACGTAAAGTGATATGGATAGATTCATGAAAATAGCCATTGACGAGGCAAGGCAGGGCATAAACGCAGGTCACGGCGGCCCTTTCGGATGTGTTATCGTCAAAGGCGGCAGGATAGTCGGACAGGGACACAACGAAGTCGTAAAGCAGAAAGACCCCACCTGTCACGGCGAGATTATGGCTATACGCAATGCCTGCAAAGAGATGGGAACATTTGACCTCTCAGGCTGTGAACTCTATACCACCGCTGAGCCATGCCCCATGTGCAGGGGAGCGATACTCTGGGCGAATATCCGCAGGGTGTACTATGGCTGCAATATCAGCGATACCGACAGTATCGGTTTCAGAGACAAGGCTTTCTATGAGGGAGAGCATGACTTTTTCGAGGAACTGGACAGGAAAGAGTGTCTGGAAGTCTTTGAGGAATATGCGGCTTTGAATGATAAGAAGCAGTATTAAGATATTAGCCATTAGCTGTTAGCCGTTAGCCATTAGCTTTAAGGGGGGGTACAATGCAGAGTTTCAAGGAGCTTATAGTCTGGCAAAAAGCAATGAGCCTTGTTGAAGAAGTGTATAAGCTTATGTCTTTTTTGCCTGCTAATGAAAAATATGCACTTTCTGATCAGATCAGACGTGCAGTTGTATCGATCCCATCTAACATTGCAGAAGGCAGAGGGCGTAATTCTGAAAGAGAATTTGCATATTTTCTGAATATTGCTAATGGTTCAGCATATGAACTTCAGACACAACTGATAATTTGTCAGCGGCTCGGCTATATTAAAGAAGAACATCTTACACCATCTTTTCAGCTATGCGATGAGGTGTGTAAAATGTTGAACGTTATGATAAATAAGCTAAAAGCTAAAGGCTAAAGGCTGATAGCTGAAAAAAGGAGAAATAAACAATGGCAGATATGATGTGGGCAGGAAGATTCTCAAAGCAGGTGGATGCAGGTGTCAATGCGTTCAATTCTTCCATTGCCTTTGACGGACGTATGTACCGCCACGATATACAGGGCAGTATCGCCCACGCTACTATGCTGGGAGACTGCGGCATTATCACAAAGGAGGACAGCCTTACTATCATTGAAGGACTGAAAGGCATCCTCGCTGATATAGATTCGGGCAAGCTTGAACTTGACCCCAATGCTGAGGATATCCATATGTTCGTTGAGGCTGAGCTGACAAAGCGTCTCGGCGATGTGGGAAAGAGACTTCACACCTCACGTTCAAGAAACGATCAGGTAGCTGTTGACCTCCGCCTTTATCTCCGTGACGAGATAGCTGAGATATCCGCACTTGTAAAGGAACTTGCGGTAACTCTCGTTAAGATGGCGAAAGAGCATACCGAGACTATAATGCCCGGCTATACCCACCTCCAGAGAGCGCAGCCCATTACTCTTGCTCATCACCTTATGGCTTACGTATGGATGCTTCTCCGTGATATGGAGAGACTTCAGGATGTGAACAAGAGAATGAACTACTGTCCTCTTGGAAGCGGCGCTCTTGCAGGTACTACCTACAAGACAAACCGTCAGCAGACCTCAGACCTTCTCGGATTCACAGCGCCTATGCCCAACAGCCTTGACGGTGTTTCCGACAGAGACTACTGCGTTGAGTTATGCTGTGCCCTTTCTCTCCTTATGACACATCTGTCAAGATTTTCCGAGGAAATAATCATGTGGTGCTCATGGGAATTCAAATTCGTTGAGCTGGACGATGCCTTTGCTACAGGCTCATCCATCATGCCGCAGAAGAAGAATCCCGATGTTACAGAGCTTATCCGAGGCAAGACAGGCAGAGTCAACGGCGACCTCGTTACTCTCCTCACTATGATGAAGGGCATACCTCTTGCATACAATAAGGATATGCAGGAGGACAAGGAAGCTATATTCGACGCTGTTGACAACGTTAAGCTTTGCGTAAAGACATTCACTCCTATGCTTGCTACTATGCGTGTACTCAAGGACAACATGAGAAACGCCGCAGCAAGAGGATTCATCAACGCTACGGACTGCGCTGACTACCTTGTGAAAAAGGGTATGCCTTTCCGTGATGCATACAAGATAACAGGTACTCTCGTTGCACAGTGCATAGAGAAAGGTCTTACACTGGAAACTCTCCCCATTGCAGACTATCAAGCAATGACAGACCTCTTTACCGAGGATGTATATGAAGCTATAAGCCTTGATACCTGCGTAAGAGAGAGAAAATCCGAGGGCGGACCTTCACCTGAGGCTGTGAAGAAGCAGATAGCCCTCGCAGAAAAGGCACTGGATATATGAGCAAAAAGGACGTCACATTTATAATCGG